>DAHXMJ010000055.1 GCA_027365525.1 Acidithiobacillus sp. | reverse complement strand
CAGCCCCTGGTACAGAAAGATTTTATTACGCGCCAGAGCTACGAGCAGGCGGTGTCCCAGGCCCAGGCGGCCCAGGCCCAGGTGGCCGCGGACCGGGCGGCTGTCCGTCAGGCCAGGCTTGCGCTGGGGTATACCCGGATTGTGGCTCCCATCGGTGGACGCATCGGTCTCGCGCTGGTCAAGCCCGGGAACCTGGTGGTGGCAAACCTGACCCAGCTTGCCACAATCAACCAGACGAGTCCCATAGGCATCGTGTTCCAGATTCCCCAGGGGCTGCTGGAAGCTGCGCGCAGAGCCGAGACGGAAGGCTGGGCCATCCCGGTTTTTGATGAAAAGCAGGGCACACGGACCGATACGGCGCGTCTGGAAATTATTGACAACAGCGTCAGTACCTCTACGGCGACTGTCCGTGTCGAGGCGCAGGCTGCAAATCTCCATGGCCGCCTGTGGCCAGGGGAGTTTGTGGGAGTGCGCCTGCCGGTAGAGCGGCTGGCCCAGGCCATGGTTCTGCCAGTTGCGGCCGTGCTGCAGGGAAATGCCGGACATTTTGTCTATGAAGCGCCGAATGGCCTGGTGGATACGAAGCCGGTCCACGTGCTCTGGGAAGACGGAAAAAACGCGGTGGTTGAAGGGCTTACGGCTGGCAGCCTGGCAATCTATCCCGTGCCTGCACGGATCTATGCCGGGGCCAGGGTCCAGGTTTCGGGTTCGGCAGGCCGGACGGAGAAGCCCGGGACTACAGAACCGGCCGCTGGCGGGATGGGAAAAGCGTGAACCTTTCTGCCCTCTTCATCCGCCGGCGGGTGATGACCATCATCCTCACCCTGGCGGTGGTCGTGTATGGATTTTTCGCCTTTTTGGGGCTGCCTGTGGCCCTGCTTCCCAGCGTTGATTTTCCCACGGTGCTGGTTTCTGCCAGCCTGCCGGGTGCAAGTCCGCAGACGATGTCCAGCAGTGTTGCTACTCCCCTGGAGAAACAGTTTTCGACCATTCCCGGACTTTCGGCCATGAGCTCGTCCAGCAGCCAGGGTTCGACACGGATCATCCTGCAGTTCAATCTCAGCCAGAACATCAATGTGGCGACGCAGAACGTCCAGAATGCGGTGACCCAGGCGCAGCACCTTCTGCCCCCCGGGATGCCGAGCCTTCCTCTCGTCCGGCAGCTCAATCCCTCGGCGGCTCCCATTGAGTTCATCGCCCTCACGGCGCCCGGGCTGCCCATCTACCGCCTCAACCAGTACGCCCTGGACCGGGTGGTTCCTGCCATTTCCGGCATACCGGGAGTGGCACAGGTCGAAGTGTTTGGCGAGCAGAACTATGCGGTCCGCATTCACGCCAACCCCTTCTCCATGCAGGCCAGGGGACTGTCCCTGCAGGCACTCGACCAGGCCATTGCGAGTCACAATGTCAATCTCCCCCAGGGAACGCTGCTGGCCCCTGACCGGAACTATGCCCTCAATGTGCATGGGCAGCTCCACGATGCCGCCGCATTCCGCACCATGCCGGTCCTGCAGAATGGTGGTACTGTGGTCCGCCTTGCGGATGTCGCCACGGTAGAGAACGGGGTCGACAATGACCAGATCGCCAGCTGGGTAGGATCGCAGCGTGCCCTGATTCTGGCCGTGGTACGGCAGCCCAAGGCCGATACTGTCGCCATCTCCTCTGCCATCCAGAAGAGGCTCCCGGCCTTTGCTGCCGCCCTGCCAGGCGGGGCCCATCTGCAGGTCATCTACGACAAGGCCGGCTATATCCGCTCAGCGGTCCAGGAGGTGGAGCTGACCCTGGTCCTCGCCTCCCTGCTCGTTGCCGGGGTGCTCTGGCTGTTCCTCCGCCGCGGCAGCCCCACCCTCATTGGCGCGCTTGCCATCCCCGTCTCCATCCTGGGCACCTTCGCCGTGATGGCCCTGCTGGGATATACCCTGAATACGCTGAGCCTGCTGGCCCTGACCCTGTCGGTAGGTTTTGTGGTGGATGATGCCGTGGTCATGCTCGAGAACATTGCCCGGCACGAGGAATCCGGTGAGGTACCGGAGCAGGCGGCCTACCGGGGAAGCCAGGAAATTGGCTTCACCGTGCTTTCGATGACCATTTCCCTGGCGGTGGTCTTTCTGCCGTTTCTGCTTCTGGGGGGAATCATCGGGCGCCTTTTCCGGGAATTTGGGGTGACCATTGCGGTTGTGATCCTGTTTTCCGGGCTGGTTTCACTGACCCTTACGCCCATGCTGTGCGCACGGTACCTTCGGGTCCGGCGTGGGGATCCCGCTGCCTTCGAAAGGGGCTTTTACCGTCTCCGTTCCTGGTATGGCCGCAGTCTGCGCTGGAGTTTTGAGCACCGGACCTGGACCTATCTTGGGGCCATGCTCAGTTTTCTTGCCATGGCCGGCCTGTTCCTGGTGCTGCC
>DAHXMJ010000052.1 GCA_027365525.1 Acidithiobacillus sp. | reverse complement strand
TTTGATGGGGAACATTTCTTCGAACTCATCGCACTCGGTGATGAAGGGACCCGGTTCATACAGGGGGAGAATTTCTCAGGACTTTTTGCAGGGCTGATTTTTCCCTCCATGAAAGCTGCGACAGCCACCGGCTTTAAGGCCATGAACCAGGCATTGAAACAGCGGGCGGAAACCAGTCATACGCTGCCCTGAAACCCTGACTGGCATGAGGAACTGGTTCTGTATCCCATTTCACCAGCAGGGACTTGGTGCGTTTCCCGCGCGCAACGGGCGGGTTACCAGACCGCTGAATAGCCCATGGTCAGGGATGCGCAAAACGGCACCGGTTCGGAAGACAGGCACGGGACTGGTTGCGATGATGCGGAATCAGGATATTCTGAGTGACGTTCATCAGGGTCTGCTGGTGGGGTAAAGAAGGTTTCGTGCCTTTTTATGCAGATGCCTTGCAATGGGACCCGGGATTGATGGGCTGCTCTATTTCCAGCTTTCCCAGACTCCAGCGTGGTCCTGCAGGGCCCTTACCGCCTGCCCCAGCCGTTCCTGGAAGAGATGGCTGTGCGTGCGCAGCTGGCCGAGCAGGCGGTGGATTTCCTCCCGTGTTCCGTTCTGGCGTGCCAGAAGAATTTCCCGGCCCAGAACATGCACGGCCTCATGGGTGACCAGCAGGGCCTCCGCCCCGGGCAGCTCCCGCGCAATGCCCTGCAGCCAGGCCGTTACTGGACAGGCCGACGCATCCGCGATTTCGTACTCCCCATGGCTGACCGCAAGATCCTCCGCCGCGTGCACCAGCCCCAGATGCTGGTACAGGGCCAGCAGCGGCGTGTCCACCTCCCCTTTGCCCAGAACAAAGGTCCGCACAAAACCGGGAACCCCTTCCGCCTCCAGCGGCCGGGCAATGGCATAGCCCTGGAGATAGTCCACCTCCATCTCCCGCAGCAGGGCAATGTGCATTTCCGTTTCCACCCCCTCCACGGTAATGAGGACGTTCATCCCCAGGCCCAGATTGACCAGGCTTTCGACAAACACCAGATCCTGGGGCCGGCTGGGCAGCTCCCGGATGAATCCCTGGTCGATCTTGATCTCGTCAATGGGCAGGTTTTTCAGGCGCAGGAGGGAGGCATAGGCACTCCCGACGTCGTCCAGCGCGATTTTCATCCCCGCGTCGCGCAGCCGCTGCAGCTGTCCCAGCGCGGTGCCCTGGTTGAGAATCTCGCCCACTTCCAGGACTTCCAGCACCAGGGCGGACGGGGGAACCTCCGGAAAACCGGCGAGTGCGCCCAGCACGGCGTCGGCAAATCCGGGCTGGCCCAGTTCCTCCGGGGTCACATTGATGCTGAGGAAGAGATCCAGTCCCTCTTTCCGCCACCCGGCCAGCTGCCCCAGACCCGTTTTCAGCACAAAACGCCCCAGGGCCTGGCGTTCCCGCAGCGACAGGACCGGGAGAAAGCCTTCAGGAGAAATTTCCAGGCCGTCCCGGTGCCAGCGGGTCAGGGCTTCAAGCCCCGCCACCCGGCCCGTTTCCAGGGCCACCAGCGGCTGGTAGCAGAGCGTCACCGCTCCCGTGGACAGGGACCGCAGAAAATTCTGGCGCAGCAGCACGCCGTTCAGGTCAACGCTGCCAATGTCCGGATAGTACAGCTGTGCCCAGCCCTCACTGCCGCGGCCAGGGCGCGCCTTGGCCGCGTACATGGCCTGGTCGGCATGCCGCAGGAGCTGGTCGGGACCTTCTTCCCCGTCGAAGGGGTACACCGTCAGGCCCAGACTCGCCTGGAGACAGATCTCCTGCATCCCGACCCGGAACGGCCTCGCAACCGCCGCATGGAAGCGGGCCAGGACCTGGTCCAGCTCGTCCATGCTGCGCAGGTTCTCCAGCAGCAGCACAAACTCGTCGCCACCGATACGGGCCACCGTATCCGTCTGGCGCACCGTGTCCCGCAGGCGGTGGCCCATTTCCCGCAGCACGCCATCGCCCGCGGCATGGCCGTACAGGTCGTTGACCGGCTTGAAGGCATCCACGTCCAGAAAGCCCACGGCCAGCAGCCGTTCCTGCCGGTCGGCGCGCGCCTGCGCCTGCTCCAGCACCAGCCGCAGGCCCTCGCGGTTGGGCAGGCCCGTCAGCGCGTCGTGGGTGGCCCGTTCGGCCAGGCTCCGCTCGTACGCCTCGCGCTGCCGGCTCCACCGGCGGTCCAGCAGGACAATCCGCTTATAGGCGGCGAGGCCCCCACCCAGAAAGAGGACCACGAAGAACAGGGGAAACTGGATGTGCCGCCGCCACCAGGCCCAGAGCCACTGGTCCCGGGAGACGGAAACGAACGCCGTCAGGGGATAATGGTCCAGGTGCGCAAACGCCCCAAACCGGTAGGTATGTCCTGTAGAGACCAGGCCTTCGTACGTTCCGTGACGTTCCTGGGGATTGCGCTCCAGGGTCCGCTGCAGGATGCCCCCGACAGGGTGGGAAAGCATGGGGGCCAGACGGCTCTGGGGTACCGGCCAGCGACCCTCCAGATAGCCGTCTTTCCGGAGCAGGCCGGCAGCCATGCCCCGACGCAGGGGCAGATGGCCCAGAAAGCTCTCGAGATCACGGAAACGGAGGGGAGTGGCGATGACAAACAGCGGCTTCCCCGCCGGGGAAAACACCGTATGGCTCAGGCGGATGACCCAGTGGTCCACCAGCGGCCCCCGGAGCGGGTGGTAGACCCGCATGCCATGGCTGCGCAACACCTTCTGGAACCCGCGCCAGATGGCCGGATCCCGGCGGAAATCCGGCAGGGGCCGCCCCGGCGGCACCGCCGTGGAGGCAATGACCTGCCCATCCGGGGCAATGAGATTCGTGCTGGCAATATTGGGCGTGGCGTCCTGGTAGTCCTGCAGGAGCGTCCGGGCGAGCCGGGGATGGTGGAGCGCGTCGGCCCGCAGCAGCTGCATTCCCAGAAAATGGAGCCCGGAGGCGTGGCCGTCCAGCAGCTTCTGGGTGACCGCCGCTACCATGTCGGACATCAGCAGCAGCCGGTACTGGCTGTTTTTTTCGTAACGGTGCCAGGAAAACCAGCCATACCACCCCGAAAAGGCCACCACGCCAATGACCGAGCCCCAGAAAACCAGAAAAATGGTCCGCCGGTGGGGAGGTATGGTGATGGGACGGCGGAAAAACGCCGAAATCTTCCGGAGGACTTCAGGTCTGCCCATTTTTGTCTGGCCTCGGGGCTTCCAGCCCAGGTCGGTGGGACAGCGGGCTACGCTGGGGTGCCCAAAAACCGGCAGGTCCCAGGCACCGCCTGTGCGGGACACCTCTCCCAAATACCATATTCTGGCGACAGACCGATGGCAAGACCACTTCCACAGAAGTTAGCCCAAAGCAGTAATGTCCCCTCCGAACAATTCTAAAATATCCCCTTTGCGTGGAAGGGGTGTGCAGGTTGGAGGGAAATCTGACGATGGGCCGCATAGAGGTGGATCGGGTAGGGGTGATGCAGCAGGTGACGGAATGCAGCATCCCGCTGCGGGATGCTGTGGCGCGGCTGGGAAGCAGTGTGCGCCGGGTCAAGCGCTTGCCATCGCGGTTTCGGGGCAAGGGGGCGCAGGACCTGGTGTCCCGTCCTCGTGGGCGATGTCCCGGCAATATATGAATGACAGTTTTTTCGGCCAGATCAGACATTCCTTGGTGTATTCCGGAAAGGCCATTGCCAGCTGGTGATCTCCTGCGGGTCTATACCATACTCGTATGCATGGTTTTTACAGGCGATTTGCAGAATGAGCAATGCCTCCCGTACACCGGATCCCGTGTCACAAAAACGGGGGATCCGGTCAATGGCGTCGATCGCCAGGCTAAACCGGTCCGTCTGGTTGCGGATGGCGAGTTCCAGCGGTGTGTTGATGTTCCCTTTTTCCTTGTAGCCCCGCACATGAATGTGGTGCTGGGCAGGACGCCGGTAGGTGAGCCGGTGTATCAGCCATGGATAGGAGTGAAAATTAAAAATAACCGGTTTCGAAGAGGTAAAAAGTGCCTCGAATTCGCGGTCTGTCATACCGTGTGGGTGTTCGGTATGGGGCACCAGTTTGAAAAGGTCGACAACATTCACAAAGCGAACTTTTATGTCTGGCAGATACTGGCGTAGCAGGGCAGTTGCCGCCAGGGATTCCATAGTAGGCACATCACCGCAGCTGGCCATGACCACGTCTGGTTCTTCCCCATCGTCGTTACTGGCCCAGCCCCATATCCCGGCACCCTTTGCGCAGTGTTCCCTGGCCGCATCCATGTCCAGGTACTGCAGATGCGTTTGCTTGTCGGCAACCATCACGTTGATGTAATTCACGCTTCGCAGACAGTGGTCAGCCACTGAAAGCAGACAGTTGGCATCGGGTGGGAGGTAGATGCGGACCACGCTGGGACTCTTGTTGGCGACGACGTCCAGAAAACCGGGATCCTGGTGGGTAAAGCCGTTGTGATCCTGGCGCCAGACCAGACCCGTGATCAGCAGGTTGAGTGAGGCCACCTGGGCGCGCCAGGGCAATTCGCTGCATTTTTCCAGCCATTTGGCGTGCTGGTTGAACATGGAATCGATGATGTGAATGAACGCCTCATAGCTGTTGATGAGGCCGTGACGGCCACTGAGCAGATACCCCTCCAGCCATCCTTCCAGGGTATGCTCGCTGAGCATTTCCATGACCCGCCCGCCCGGCGCCAGCTCCCCGCCGTCGGCGTCTTCGTCAAAATACGCTCCCAGCCAGACTTTCTGTGTGACATCATATACGGCGTCCAGCCTGTTGGACTGGGTTTCGTCTGGACCGAAGATCCGGAAGTTGTGCATGTTTCGCCGTGTAATCTCACGGAGAAAGTTTCCCAGTGCGGGAACATTGTCCGCCCGGGTTCCGCCAGCTTCCTGTACTGCGATGGAAAATGCCCGGAAGTCGGGCATATCCAGAGGGCGGCGCAGCAGACCACCGTTGGCCACCGGGTTGGCGCTCATCCGGCGCTTTCCCTTTGGGGCCAGCTCATAGAGTTCGGGGATGAGCCGGCCAGCCCCGTCGAAGCGCTCCTCCGGCTTGTAGCTGCGCATCCAGGATTCCAGCAGTTTTAGATGCGCCGGGTTGTGGCCAGCGTCCGGAATCGGGATCTGGTGGGACCGCCAGAACCCTTCCAGGTAGTGTCCGTCTACCTTGCGGGGTGCAGTCCAGCCCTTGGGAGATCGCAGGATGATCATCGGCCAGCGCGGACGGAAGGCTGTGCCGGTCTGCCTCGCCCTGTCCTGAAATTCCCGGATTTTCAGTACGCACTGTTCCATGGTGGCGGCCATCGCCTGGTGCATGCTCGCGGGGTCGCTCCCTTCCACAAAATAGGGGGTATAACCATATCCAATGAACAATGCCTCCAGTTCTTCATGGGTAATGCGGGCCAGAATGGTGGGGTTGCTGATTTTATAGCCATTGAGATGGAGCACTGGCAGCACTGCGCCATCGGTAACCGGGTTGAGGAATTTATTGCTGTGCCAGCTCGTGGCAAGGGGACCTGTTTCCGCCTCCCCGTCGCCCACCACTACCAGGGCGATCAGGTCGGGGTTGTCGTAGACGGCTCCAAAGGCGTGTGAAACGCTGTAGCCAAGCTCTCCGCCCTCGTGAATGCTGCCTGGGGTCTCCGGGGTCGCGTGGCTGCCGATACCTCCAGGAAAAGAAAATTGCCTGAAAAACCGTTGCATTCCTGCAATATCCTGGCTTTTGTCCGGATATGTCTCCGAGTAGGTTCCTTCAAGGTAGGCCTGAGAAAGTATGGCCGGCGCCCCGTGCCCGGGCCCGGAGAGATAGATCGCATTCAGGTCGTATTTCCTGATCAGGCGATTGAAATGGATATAGGTAAAGCACTGGCCCGCATCCGATCCCCAGTGACCGAGCAGACGGGGTTTGATGTGCTCCGGCTGTAGCGGGTCGCGGAGCAGCGGATTGTCCCGGAGGTATAACATCCCCAGACAGAGGTAAAGACTGGCCTGCCAGTAGGCATCGATCCTGTGCAGCTCATCAAGGGTCAGGGGCTGTTCTTTGACAGTTGCGCGGGCAATCCCATAGGCGCTGATGCTCCCCGGCTCACAGGCTCCATCATATTCTGCTGTCATGCCATACCTCATTTTCTGGAGCAACTAGTACAAGGAATCCCCATGGATCAGGGCGGTTATGGCGGCTTTTTCAACACTCCGAAGAGTCCCCACCGCATTCAAACCGGCACCCGGGAAGCTGTTCAGCCAAGGCATCCATCACTTCCTGCGACAGGTACCCGGTGGAAGATCCTACGATGGTGATGCAGCAGCGTTTTCTCCCCCATCTTCCTGGAATGCTTTCTTCCGGCATGACTAGCCGGTCGGCGACTGACAGTCCCAGATATTCCGCGAGCTCCGGCGAGATATGCTCGTCCGCGAATACCGGCAGGGTCTGGTTCCCATATTGGCCAACCAGACGTTTTACCCCTTCCCACAAATGCATCGCCGCCCACAGCAGGCGGTTCTCCAGAATGGATCTTGCCTCCGTTTCCCGCATGGATTCCAGGAGCCATTGCGCCGTAAACGGAGGGTCCTCAAAAACCCAGTCATACAGCGTGTCTGCGCCAATCCGCCTTTCAATGGTTGCCGGGCGGCCATCATAGAGACTGGAGACAGCTTCGCGCATTCCTCCTGCAGCACCAGAAACCGCCTGTCCGTCCAGGATGACATCGGGAATGTACAGTCCGATCATCGTCCTGCCACCCAGCAGGCTTACCATCAGCTGCAGCTGGAAAGCAGGGCATTCCCGTGTTCCAGGAAGCATGGCCCTGGCAGTCCAGAAGCCGTGTTTTCTGGCTGTCTGCCCCGCTTCATCAAGGTCCGGAACCAGCTGGAGGGGGGAAGAGGACCTCCAGAACCCAAGCACGATAGACCCGGTATTGGCCTCCTGTACCCGCAGGTCCAGAGCCTGGAAGACCGTTTCAAGCAGCATTGTATGTGTCATAACCCCAAAACCCTCCCCCTAGACTGCGTCTCACAGCATCCAGTAGTGGACTACACCGACCGCACTAGCACTTGAAAAATTCCCAGAGAGAAAATTGGCAATGGACCAGACAGGAAACCACCATTTCATAGGCGGTCAAGGTATGATCGTAAAGAAGGATGGAGCCGCGCTGATGGTAAGCGTACTGCCATCCTTCCTGTCCAATGCCAGAGGTGACGTACGGGGCCAGGGGCATGCTGGTCTCCTTTTCCTGCAGGATGCTCCGTATCTGCCATCCTGCCCGGCATTTCCAAGTAACCATTTATCGCAATGAGCGTTCTGGCGTCCCAGATCCAGCGGACTGACCATGGACGGAATTTTTTCGGGGTACCGCGAATCATTCTAATCCGTCCATGGGGCCACAGTACAGGATCAGCGTTATGGACTGTTTCCGTCGGCAGGTCCGTTTTTCCCAGAAGCTCTTCTTTCCGTCTGCATGCTGAAATCCTCCTCATTGGTAAAGCCCATTCGCTCCCATTCCAGCCATGCAAAACATGCGGAAACATACCTTTAAATATAGGCACTATTTCCTTTTTTTGTTGCACCATGGAATGGTGTTACATGATGCAATGGAACCTTGAATTTTCCGGTTGAAGGAAGCGGCGACACACATGGCCAGCTGCTGGTTGAGGTCCTGGATCGGGCGCTCTGCCAGGCTGCCAGCCGTTTCAGGACGGTATCGGCCACAGCAGCATCCATCTGGGGTGCTTTTCCACGTTACACAGCGCCCGCCAAGGGTATTCTGGCTGTAAATCCAGATTTATGGGGTTTCTGGGGGAACCAGGGCATTAACGGTCCGGGCCAGCGCCGCCAGGGCATTTCCAGGCGATGCATCGTACTGGGCATGAACAATTGCACCATCGACCGCAATGGCAAGGGCTCCCGATAGCTCCTCCCGGTTGCCCGTAACTGGCAGAAGCTCCCCAAGAATGGTTGTCATTGCTTCTTTGTGTCTTCTTGCAATGTCCACGACTTCAGGCAGGTCCTCCGCCAACTCCCCCACGGTGTTGATAAAGGCGCAGCCACGGAATTCTGCCTCGCCAAACCACCCGGCCATGGCCGGCACCAGTGCGTGAATATCTCCGCCGTGGCGCTCCAGGGCTTCCCTGAACCAGGCCAGCCAGCGCTGGTGGCGATACTCCAGAAAAAACAGAATCAGGGCGTGCTTGCCCGGGAAATGGCGGTAGAAGGTGACCTTGGTTACCCCGCACTCCGCGATAATCCGGTCTACCCCGGTGGCGCGGATGCCATGCTGGTAGAACAGTTCATGGGCGGTGTTCAGGATACGTTCCCGTGCCGGTGGCCTGGATGGAGCATTCATCTTTCCAGTGTAGACAGATCTGTCTGCCCTGCATACACTCCAGAGTAGACAGACCATTCTACTCTGGAGGAGGCCAGATGGAAACCAGAGCGCTGGTACCGCCTTTCAACCTGGTAACCGCTACCCGGAAAGTCCGCCTGGCGGAAGATGCTTGGAACACCCGCGATCCCGATCGGGTAGTGCCTGTGTACACGGAAGATACCCTATGGCGAAACCGGGTGGAGTTTCCTGCCGGACGTGAGCAGGTCCGGCAGTTCCTGCAACGGAAATGGGCACGTGAACTGGACTACCGCCTGATCAAGGAACTGTGGGGATTTGGGGATAGCCGCATGTCGGTACGATTCGCCTACGAATGGCACGACGGGGCAGGACATTGGTTCCGCTCCTACGGCAACGAGCTTTGGGAGTTCAATCCTGAGGGACTAATGAAACGGCGTATTGCCAGTATCAACGATCTCCCGATTACAGAGTCCGGGCGGAAATACTTCTGGCCACTGGGCCGCCGTCCGGACGACCATCCCGGTTTGAGCGAGCTGGGGCTGTAGACTCGCTTTATTGAAAAAACTTCAGACCGGGGATACCTGGCATCAAAGTCCACTTTCAGTCCGTCTCAGGCCCTGTTCCGCAGATCTTTGACGAAATGGTGCCCTACAATCCGAAACCCAGAGCGTTCGTAGAAAGCGCGGGCCCAACCGTTCGTGGTATGGGCGTCAGGCACTAGGACCGCGCAGCCATTTTCACGGGCATAGCGCTCAACCCGGTCCGTGGTCAGTCTTCCTAGGCAGGATCCGCGCCAGCGGGGATCCATGATGACATTGTCGACATCCAGATAGCGTCCGCACCAGTATCGGGTTCCAGACCAGACACCGGCAATACCTGGAGGACCCAGTACATTCAGGCATGGTGACCGTCACTGGGTGGGTCCCTTTTCCAGATCTCCCGTCGCCCTGCGAACAGCACCGGCCATAGCCTGGGACTGCGGTTCCCCCAGCGCTTTCAGATTCTCCCAGATGCTCTCCTGGTTTTCCCCGGGCTGGTTCTGGCTTACTTTCCACTTTCCGAGCCATCGGGTAATGGGGATCTCGATGCCGGTCACCTGCTGAATGAGACGTTCGGTGAAATCCCGGGGTGCGTCTGCGACCTGCCAGGGTTCCGCAAGGCTGGCCTCCTGCTGCGCGGTCAGGCTGCCCATCTGCTGCCGGATCCAGGCGGGATCATCATGGATCTGCAAAGAACCATAGACATGGGCCACGATATAGTTCCAGGTGGGCACCACCCGCCCGGTTTCCTTTTTGGTGGCATACCAGGATGGGCTGATGTACAGCTGCGGTCCCTGGAAAATCACCAGCACTTCCCCGTCTGCTGGCTGATCGCGCCAGAGAGGGTTAGCCCGGGCCAGATGTCCATGGAGGGACATGGACCCCGCATCTACCGAAAGAAGCAGTGGAATGTGATTGGCTTCCAGACGTTCACCGTCCCGCGTGACCAGGATAGCCAGCGGATGGTCCTGCACCAGTGCCTGCAGGACCTCTGGCCGCTGTTCTGCAAAAATCTCAGGGCAGTACATGACCGTTCTCTACACTATTCCTGTCTGGCCGGCGGAGCCACCCGGACACCCCACTCCGCAGGGGGCGGACTGGCGTCAATGGGATGGTTGCGGTATTGCGCCATGGTCTGCAGCTTCTCCATGGCAGAAATCAGGTCTGGCCAGGGCTCGGCCCAAACCTCCGGCCAGGTTTGTGCGCCGTTATAAATGGCCGGATAGGCCAAATTCTCCTGTCCGGGCGTAAATTCACAGTGGATTCCGGGCCTGCTGTTACCCCGCGCATCACAGCGATACCAGCCCCATTCTTCCAGCCAGACGGCGGCAAAGCCGTGGGTACAGTAGAGAGGATCGGGGCCATCCAGCGCCAGTCTTTGATAGCAGAAACCGGACGGGATCCCGTGCGCACGCCAAAGGGCCACGAGCAGATGGCTTTTCGCAATGCATAGCCCTGTGCCTACGCCCAGCACATCAGAGGCCAAACAGGTAACCTCCTCCCGATAAAAATCGATGCTATGGGTAATTTGGTCGCGAACCCAGTCGAAACACTTCCTGGCGGTGTCTTCCGGATTCTGTCCGGATAGCTTGGCGGCCAGGGCAAGGATCTGGGGATGGCCATGGTTGATGATTTCATCATCTGCGCAGAGAAACGCCTCACTCGGCTGCTCGCGCATGCTCATGCCTGTTCCTCCGGCGAACATTCGTGCTCCACGTCCGTTCAATCTGGTGGGGCCAGTCGAGGATCGGCAATATCTTTCATGTCCACCAGGTCCCATTGACCACTGTTGCGGTAAAGGCGCTTTCGTTGCCGCGGGTAATCGCCGACATCCTGCTCCAGTCGCTGACCCATGACGAGACAGGTCAGCGTTTCCGAACCATCATTATGAAGTGCATGGGCCACCGTGTTGCGAGGAAAGCCCATAAAATCTCCAGGCCCAATAGGAAATTGCTTGTTTCCAATGGTCACGGAGCCATGGCCAGAGAGCACGTACACGCATTCCTCTTCATACCAATGCTGGTGATACTCAGTACTGTCCTTACCCGGTGCCACCGTGATGATGTGAACGCCGATATTCTGGAAACCCACAGCGTCCCCCAGAGATTTGTTGATGCGCTCGGCATTGGGATTCAGGAAGTGTACCTTGTGCGTGCCCGGTAGGTTCGCAATATCCGCCGCTGTGAGCAGGTAGGGTGTACGAGACATGGCGCTATTCCTGTGACGGCCTAGAAATCGCTGGATTTGTGCTGACACTTCCTTCGGCACGGTTTTTCAGTCTGCTGCATTCATCGCCGAAAAGCTAGAAGCTGCGGCGTCTGAAACAGCTTGAGGAAGAGAACGCCAAGCTCAGGCGTCTGGTGGCTGATTTATCTCTGGACAGGGTGATGCTCCAGGATGTGCTGTCAAAAAAGCTCTGAAGCCTTCCCGGTTGCGCGTAGTGGCGGATGATCCAGTTCCCCGCAACCCTTGGGCCAAGGAGGCAGCAGCAGACTAATTCTGTTGAAAAACTCATCACGAAAAGCGCGCTGATGGCCTATCGGCTCTGTGGGCAGAACTTTTTGCTGTCTGACCACCGCCACGATACCTCTTGGCGTAATCTCACGAGTTCATTTTCCGGCTTTTCCTTAGATCGGAACACTTGCTCCCTGTATTGGGGCTCGCTGTACGACGAGCTTCGCCAGGCGTCGGAGATTTTGGGCGGTCGCGGCCAGGGTGAATTCGTCGGACGCGCCGCTCAGACCACGCAGCCGGAGCCGGTCCAGTCGGAGAATGCGTTTGAGGTGTGCAAAGAGCATTTCCACCTTTTTCCGTTCGCGACAGGAGCGCTCGTACTCTTGCGTCGTCGCGATCTGTCGGGCGACATCCCGCGCGTTTTCATGGATGCTGCGGGCTATCTTGCGCATGGGAGTGTTGGGGCAACACTGCGCTTTGCTGGAGCAGGTCTTGCAATTGCTCTGACTGGACCGATAGATGATGGTGTCTTCCTGGGTAATCCGAGAGCGCGGATTTCGAAAGGAACGCCAGTCACTGCGTAAGGCATGACCTGCGGGGCAACGGTATTCGTTGGCTTGCGCATCCCAAACAAAATCCTTGCGGGAGAAGGTGCCATCGTCGCGCCCGGATTTGTCCCAGACCGGCACATGCGGCTCAATGCCTTTTTCTTCTACCAGCCAAGCCAGCATGGATGCCGCGCCATAAGCGGTGTCCCCGATCAAACGCCGGGGTGAGAGAGCAAACCGCTCCTCGACACGCTCAATCATCCGCCGGGTGGACGCTACCTCGGCTGTTCGATACGCCGGAGTCGCCTCCACATCCAGGAGGATGCCCTGAGCCGTGTCAATGAGGTAGTTGGTAGAGTAGGCAAAGATGGCGGGATTCCCCCGCATGGCAATCCATCGGGACTGCGGGTCGGTGAGGGAAATGCGCTTGGGCATGGTCTCGTCTGGAGTTGTCCCATCCAGTGCCTCGAGATACTCGCGCACCGCACGGGAAGGGCTCGCCGATGATCCCTTCCACTCCACTGGCTCGTCCCCGGGCGCACCCTGTTGGCTGTTCGCGTCGGCAGCGATAAGGCTGGCATCCACCGCAAACCCTTCGCCCTGGACCAGACCCGCTGCCATGCAACGCCGGACCACCTCGTCAAACAGCCAACGGAACACCCCGCTTTCCCGGAACCGTCCATGACGGTTCCTGGAGAACGTCGAGTGCTCTGGCACGGGATCCTCAAGTCCCAGCCGGCAAAACCAGCGATAGGCCAGATTCAGGTGCACTTCCTCACACAGGCGCCGCTCTGGGCGGATGCCGTAGCAGTATCCAATGATCAGCATTCGGATCATCAATTCGGGAGGAACGGAAGGACGGCCCATGTGGCTGTAATGGTCAGCGAGCTGTAGGTGTAGATCGCCAAGATCAAGGACCCGATCGATGGCTCGGAGCAGGTGGGTCTGCGGGATGTGATTTTCGAGATGAAAGGAATAGAACAACTGGTCCTGCACGGACTTCTGTTGCCCCATCATGCTCGAGGTCTCCATTGCAATCAATGGGTTGATCATACATGAGCTTCGCCGAGCTGGCTATTTCTGGGGGACTTTTTCAACAGAATCGCTGCAATATTGTCATTGGCGTTCCCAGGCTTCGGCTTCCCCAGGACATACCTCAGACAGCGGATGTGGTACGGGTGCCCCTGTTCCCTGCCATTTCTCGTGGAATTTGCCGTTCCGCGTTTCAGCCTGTCCATCAGATGGGCCCATTCGCAGGCCATTTGCCCGGCAGTGACTCTCAATCCTGGCGGATACAGGACTGGCATGATCTTCGATCGATCAAAAGAGTACCCACCTGTCCCAGCCTCAGTGTGCGCGCCCTCCAGATACCGTCTGCCCCTGCCGCTTTTTTGAAATTCCCGGAGGAAGAAAAGGCCGGTGATAGCCTGCTGGTGTGGATGGTCCACATACAGCCAGCGAGGTTTACCATGAACACCAGCACACCAGATGCA
>DAHXMJ010000032.1 GCA_027365525.1 Acidithiobacillus sp. | reverse complement strand
TCCCCATTCCGGGCACAGGTCGTGGATCTGGACCACCTCAAGGCCTGGAGTACCACAGGGGTGAATCTTCTGGAATGGCGCCAGATTCATGTCGGTATTGAGGCTAAGACCGTGATAGCTGCAGCCCTTCTGGATGCGCAGGCCGAGAGAGGCGATTTTGGCTCCGTGGACATAGACTCCAGGCGCATCCCGCCTGGAAACTGCCGGAATACCCTTTTCGCCCAGCATGATGATCACCGCATTTTCCAGGGCGGTGGTCAGCTTACGGACACCGATTCCCATGCGTGGAAGATCAAGGAGCACGTACAGGACCCACTGGCCTGGCCCATGATAGGTTACCTTGCCGCCACGGTCACTACGGATGACCGGAATGGGGCCCGGATCAATGACATCGGCCGGATTGGCGTTGCGGCCCAGGGTATAGACGGGCGGGTGCTGCAGCAGCCATATCTGGTCCGGCGTACCGGCGTCTCTGTGCCGTGTAAATTCCCGCATGGCATCGAGGACCGTGAAATAGGGGAGGAGTCCGGGCCAGCAGCGTACGGCGATAGGGTCACTCCCTAGAGACACAGGATAACCCCCTGGATTTCGCCGACGGCAGCGTAAATTGCCCTGAGCTGCCCAATATCCCCAACGGTCACGCTACAGGTGACCGATGTGTACTGTCCTTCCCGGCTGGACCGCACCGCAAAAGCGGAATCCGGAAGGCCCGGTGCATGGGGCGCGATGGCTGTGCGGACGGCACCGAGAAGATCGTCATGGCGGCCAATGGCCTTGACGTGGTGCAGGTGCGGAAAATCCGCCGGCTCTTCTGCCGTGGGCTGCCCTGTCCCGTTTCCCATCAGCTCTCCTCCGTGCGATGCCACGAACCCCGCCCCTCCCGGATGGACACAGCACGGGAGATCCCACGTTCCATGGTAGTGCTTCATGAAGGCCAGGTGAAGCCCCTCCCTAGAGGGCGGCACGGATCCGGTGCCAAAGGCGTGTGAGAACGCCCGCGGGATGTACCGGCACCAGGGTTGCCACGGGCACAGTCTGCAGCACCCGGCCATCCAGCAGGATGGCCATCTGCCCTATGACCGTTCCTTTTGCCATGGGTGCCCGGAGATTCGCGATTTCCAGACGGGTCTGGATTTCGCCTGACCGTCCGCGCGGGACCGTAACCGTTACCGGAGCCTCTACCCCAACAGGAATGTTCATTGGAGACAGGCTGGCATGACGGATGGCTCCGACTTTCTGCCCGGCAGCATAAAGGGTGCGGTTATGGAAAAAACGGTAGCCATAATTGAGCATGTCTTCAATGGCAGACGTTCCTGCAGACCAGCTGGGAGCTCCCATTTCGACCGCAACGAGCCGTCTTCCCTTCCGGAGGGCGGTGGCGTCAATGCAGTGTCCGGAGGCATCCGTAAGTCCGGTTTTGAGGCCATCGACCGTTGGGTCCCGGAAAAGAACGGGATTCCAGCTGCGCTGGGTAATGCCGTTGTAGGTATAGGATTTTTCCCGGGTGATCTGGAGAATCTGGGGAAACTGGGCAACCATGGCCCGGGAGAGGCGTGCAACATCCAGTGCCGTTGTATACAGATCTCCATCCGGGAGGCCATCGACATTGGTATAGTGGGTTGACCTGAGTCCCAGCTGCATCGCATTCTGGTTCATCAGCGTGACAAATCCACCCTGGCTCCCGGCGACCGCCTCGGCAAGGGCAACGGCTGCGTCATTCCCCGAATCGATCAGGAGCCCGTGCAGCAGCTGGTCGACGGTGACAGGAAGCCCTGGCTGGATGAACATGCTCGACCCGCCGGCTTTCCAGGCGGCATTGGTTACGGGAACGGTTTCTCCGGACTGGATCGTGCCTCCCTGAAGGGCCTGATAGGCCAGATAGGCTGTCATCAGCTTGGTCAGGCTTGCGGGGGCACGGCGGAGATTTTCGCTTTTGGCAGCAATAATCTGGCCTGTCTGGTAGTCCATCAGGACATAGCTCGCCACATCCGGCAGCGCCGGAGCGGGGGGAATGGGCAACATTGGCGTCGGAACAACAGCACAGGCCCAGGGAGCCCAGAGCAGGAAAATGCCCGAAAGCAGCAGGCTTGATGCGGTTATGCGGCGGATAGACATGCAGCACCTCTTGAACAGGCAAAGGTTGGAAAAAAGGGGGTAGGGATCATTCGTGAAATCGCGGATGCGAATGTACGGACATTAGGATACCCAGACCAACGAGAAAGGTCAGCATGGCTGTTCCTCCATAGCTGATCAGCGGCAGCGGTACCCCCACCACCGGGAGAATGCCCGAGGTCATCCCCATGTTGATGAAGACATACAGAAAAAAGGTAAGACTCAGGGTCCCTGCAATCAGCCGGCCAAAGGTGTGCCGGCTTTCGAAAGCAATGATGAGACCGCGAAACACGATCAGCGCATAGGCGGCAAGGAGGACAAGTACTCCGGCCAGTCCGAACTCCTCGGCAAATCCGGCAAAAACGAAGTCTGTCTGCGCTTCGGGCAGAAAATCGAGATTGACCTGGGTGCCATGGAGCCAGCCCTTTCCAAAAATCCCTCCGGAACCTATGGCAATCATGCTCTGGATGATATGGTAGCCCGCTCCCAGGGGATCCCTCTGGGGATCAAGAAACGTCAGAATCCGTTCTTTCTGGTAGCCACGGAGGAAATGCCAGAGAATGGGAGTGCTGATAGCTGCCAGGAGAAAGAGGCCGGCAAACCAGCGCAGCCGGACGCCGGCCAGCCACATGGCAAACAGCCCGGCAGCGCCGATCTGGGCGGCGGTTCCCAGATCGGGCTCCTTGGCAATCAGGAGGAAGGGCAGGGCGATCAGTCCGAAGCCCGTGAGGGCTGCCCGCCAGTGACGGACCTGTTCCTCCTGGGAATAGTAGTAGGCCAGCATCAGGGGGAGCGCCAGCTTGACAAGCTCCGATGGCTGGAAACTGACCGGTCCAGCCCCCAGCCACCGCCGCGCGCCCAGGCTGGTCTGGCCCACCAGAAGAGTCAGTATGAGGAGCAGGATGCCTGCCCCGTACAGGAGCGGGGCCCAGGCACGGAGCCTTTCGGGCGGGATGCTGGCGACCACGACCATGACTGTCAGGCCGATGGCAAATCTCACGAGCTGTGCCCATACCACATGCAGGTTCCCCTGGCTGCCACTATAAAGGACCGCAAGGCTGATCCCCATCAGGACCGCGATGCCGGTAACCATGGCCGGATCCAGATGTTTCAGGGGGCGGAGCAGCGCCTGTCTCCGGCTCATGTTCATTCGTGGTCCGGCCTCCCTGCTGTACCGGGGCGCCAGTGCCCGGCCACGTCAGGGGGGGCACCGTGCTGCCGGGACGGCTGTTCCCCCCATGCGCTGGAATGGAAAAAGGAAAAATTCATGTCCGTGGCCGGTGGAAGTACTGGTACAAATGGTCAAGGGCGAAGGTCAGCAGTGGCCACAGCGCCGTCCCGAGTGCGGGAGCCACCAGCAGGGAGAGATGCCACTGCGGGAGAACACCGGACCAGCCCTGCCATAGCCATGCCGCAAGCTGTTCCAGCAGCAGCAGGGCAAAAATGAACAAAAGCTGCTCCCACGAAGAAAACTTCTTTACCCGGGAAATGCCCGTATACAGTACGAAAACCATGAGTACCAGCGCTATGGCCTGCGCACCCGGCATGTCGCCCACCACGAAATCCTGGAGGAGTCCGATGGCCCATACGGGCAGGTAACCGGCTCCGTTATCGCTGGTAATGGCCCAGTAGAGAACCAGAAGGGCGACATAGTCCGGGTGCAGGTTGGCATACATCGGACCTAGCGGAAGGGTGCTTCCGACCAGCGCCAGAAACAGGCAGGCCAGCATGGCGGCAACCACTGTGGGCGTCATGGGCGGGCCCGCGCCCCAGGCCACAGCAGCAGAACCGTATTCAGGGTTTCAAGCGATGCTGCAGGTTTGACCCGGATATCGGCAAAGGATCGGGTAACCGGCCTTCGGATGGCTGTGACCGTGCCCACGGGCAGCCCGGGCGGGAAGCGGCCCCCGAGTCCTGAACTGACCAGCACCGTTCCTTTTCTGAGAGGAGTATTACGGGGCTGGAAGGGAATCTTCAGGCTCTGGGGGTTGCCGGTTCCAGCTACCAGCAGGGGCTGGCCAGAGCCCATGGGGTATACCGGGATGCTGCTTCCGCGGTCGGAAAGCAGGGCTACCCTGGCGTTGGTCGGAGAGGTTTCCGTGACCTGTCCGGCAATCCCTCCCGCTGCCAGGACCGGCTGGCCCACATAGACCCCCTGCAGGTTGCCCAGATTCACGGTAATGGTCTGGCTTCCCAGGGCCAGGCTCTGGGCAATGACCTCCGCGACAGCGACTTTTCCGGGAGGGGTTGGGAAACTGTCCAGGAGCGCAAGGAGCTGCCGGTTCTCGCTGCGCAGAACCGGAAGGCTGAGATCCTGTTTTTCCAGGGAGAGGATCCGTTTCCGCAGCCTTCCGTTTTCACGCTGCAGTGAGGCCAGGTCCCGCATATACCGTTCCGCAGCCGTCCAGCCAGAACGGATTTCTCCGTTGACCCAAAAAACCGGTCTGGCAACGGACAGTCCGACAATGCGGAGTCCAGGATGGTCCAGGCTATAAAAGCTGACCATTGCGCTTAACACCGCGAGTGCGGCGAGGCGCAGTACTGATGGAACTGGACGGCGGAAAAACAGGCCCGGCATGGCTGAAAACGCTAGTCCTCTGCAAACACCTCACCGAGCCTTTCCAGCTCTTCCAGGGCACGTCCTCCGCCCCGGGCAACACAGGTCAGGGGATCTTCGGCCACAATGACAGGCAGGCCCGTTTCTTCCATGATCAGGCGGTCCAGATCGCGGACCAGTGCGCCACCGCCCGTGAGGGCCATGCCACGCTCGGCGATGTCTCCTGCCAGTTCTGGCGGGGTCTGCTCCAGTGCCAGCCTGATGGCTCCGACAATGGCTCCCAGCGGCTCCTGGAGCGCTTCCAGGATTTCATTGCTGGAAATGGTGAACGTCCTTGGAACACCCTCGGCCAGATTGCGCCCCCGCACTTCCATGGGGATGTTTTCCCGGCCTGGAAAGGCACACCCGATCTTTTTCTTGATTTCCTCGGCTGTGCTTTCCCCGATCAGCATTCCATAGTTGCGGCGGATGTAGTTGACAATGGCATCATCCATCTTGTCCCCTCCGACACGTACGCTCTGCGAGTAGACGACGCCGCCCAGCGCGATGACGCCCACCTCTGTCGTGCCGCCGCCAATGTCCACGACCATGGAAGCGGTAGGCTCTGCTACCGGCAGTCCCGCCCCGATGGCGGCAGCCATGGGTTCCTCGATCAGATGGACTTCCCGGGCACCCGCACTCTGTGCCGATTCCCGGATGGCCCGCCGTTCTACCTGCGTGGCTCCATAGGGAACACAGACAATGATGCGCGGGCTGGGGCTGAAAAACCGCTGGGGATGCACGCGCTTGATGAAGTGCTTCAGCATGGCTTCTGTCACCTGGAAATCGGCGATCACGCCATCCTTGAGAGGACGTATGGCCGTGATGTTCGCAGGTGTGCGCCCAAGCATCCGCTTGGCCTCATCTCCAACTGCCTGGATGCGGCGGTCCGCGCCGTGACGCCCGCTGCGTATGGCCACGACAGAGGGCTCGGAAAGGACAATCCCCTTTCCGCGTACATAAATCAGGGTGTTTGCCGTTCCCAGATCGACGGCGAGATCGCTGGAGAACAGGCCAAGAAACCTTTTGAATATCATCTGGATAAAGTCCTGGAGTAGGGTCTGTCTGCGTGGTCCGTGAAATAGTCCACGGATACCTGATCCGGCAGGAGTACTGCCTCAAGGCAAGTGCGAAGTCTAACATGGGGATTATCAAAGCCAAAATCCCGGAAACTGTAGTAACTTGGCTACAGCCGGGAGGGCCCGGGGACAAAAAAGCCGGCGTCAGGCCGGCCAAGAACACCCGTTACCGCAAAACGTTACAGCCCGTATGGGCTGGGATCGGCAATGCCGCGGTTACTGCGCATGTCCCGGCTCAGGACCGGGAGATCCACCTTTTCGACTTCCACATGTTTCTTGTTTTCCAGCCACCGGGCAAAAATCTCCCACACGGGCTTCCCTTCCGACTTGTGCATGGATGCCCATCCTGCGACCTTGTATTTTCTGGTTGGGCTGACCGCCTTTCCGCCAATGCGCATGTTGGTGATGCGGTGCTGGATTTTTTCGTCGGGATTGAAGTCGTACTGGATGTTCCCCACCCGGATCATGTCTCCGCCCTGCTGGTAGTAGGGATCCGGATTGAAAATGTTGTCCGCCACCTGTTCCATGATGTTCTTGATCTCGGCACCGGTGTATTCATTGATGGTGACCTGGGGATAGGTGATCGCCGTCTGGCCCATGACGTCTTCCATGGTGATGGTGTCTCCGGGAAGCTTGCAGTATCCCCAGCGGAAGCCGGGAGAAAAGGCGGTCTCGCAGTCCATTTCTTCCCGCAGGGCATCGCAGAGGAGCTGGTCGAAGGTCCCGTTGAAATTGTCGCGGCGGTACAGGAGGCTGCCGGTGGTCGCCAGGGGCTTCTCCAGCCTGTCGCGGTAGGGAGCCCGGACTTTTTCAATATAGGCGGCCATTTCCGGATCCGGGTGGATGAGATTGGAAAAGACGGGCAGGTAGTGGAACCGCCAGCCCTTGAGGTGGCCCTTGCCAACTTCCAGATCGAAGCGGGCCAGAACCTTGCCGTTGGTGCTGGTGTTGATAATGAGGGTCCGGTTGACCATGAAAGGCTTCGGACCCATGATGTCGTGGGTATGGCCGCCAAGGATGATGTCGATCCCCCTGACCAGGGAAGCCATCTTCTTGTCCACGTCGGCTCCGTTATGGGACAGGACCACCACAAGGTCGGCGTGCTCCTTCTCCCGGCATTCCGTGACCACTTTCTGCATGTGCTGCGTGTGGATGCCAAATTCCCAGTCAGGAATCAGGTAGGCAGGGTTGGCAATGGGCGTGAAGGGGAAAGCCTGTCCGATGACCGCGATGCGGCGGCCACTGATTTCGTGGATACGGTATGCCTTGAAGACCGCTTCCTGCCAGGTGGTGTTGAAAATGTTCTGTGCCAGGAATGCCGCCTTGAGCTCGTTTTTCACCAGATGCTGCACCCGGTCCTGGCCATAGGTGAATTCCCAGTGTCCGACGAAGTCGTCTACTCCGAGGAGATTCTGGGCACCGACCATGTCGGCCGCCTGGGTCCAGAGGCTGGTCGCCGAACCCTGCCAGGTGTCGCCACCATCCAGCAGGAGGACCCGGTCCCCGAGCTGCTGACGGTAACGCTTCACCAGGCTTGCGATATGCGCATAGCCACCAATTTTCCCGTAATGGTGGGCCAGGGTGTCATAATCAAGGCAGGAATAGGCGTATCCGTCCATGGTTCCCGGGGCTACACCATAATAGTCAAGCATCCACTTGCCGCAGAGGTGGGGTGTCTGGTTGAGTACGGAGCCGACGCCAATGTTGGTATCGGGTTCCCGCCACCAGACGGGCAGCAGCTGTGCATGGGAATCGGTCATGTGCAGGAGGGTGACATTTCCGTAATCTGGAACCTCATAGGGATCCCCTCCCCCTCCCCAGGCAGCCTGTATCGCGCCAGGGCTGAAAAAACTGGCAGCACCGGCGATGCCAAGCAGCTGCAGGAAATCTCGTCTACCAATACGCATGGAAGTCTCCAGTGGGATTACAGTCCGCCAGACTTGGCCTGTTTCATCACGGTGATGATCTGCTTGTTCAGCTCCTGCGCCACCTTCGTCGCCTCGGGATTTTTCGGGAAATATCTCAGGGCATAGGTTGGCAGGTAGGTCAGCAGTTTCAGCTGGCCATGATCCTCATACATGACGACCTTGCACGGGGCAAAAGCGCCGAATGCGGGCGTGCTGCGAAGGATTTTGGCCCCGAGCACCAGGTTGCAGACCTCATAGATCACATAGGGACTGCTGGACTTGATGCCGCGCGCCTTGAGACCCTGCTGGATGTCCAGGGTGCCCACCACGTTCATGTTCTCCGATTCGGCACCGTTGGTGATACCCAGCTTGACCCCGGCAGGTGTGACTCCCCTGTCCACATTGACGATATAGAGGGGGGAGCTGGTGTTGATGGGTGGCATCCCGGTGACAGGGGCGGGAATCATGGCTGCCATGGCACCTGCTGGGAAAGCCAGCAGAAGGCCGCTCAGGACAAGTCCTGCAGTGGTGCCTGGCCATTTTGGTCTGGTCATGGATTTTTCCTCATGCAATAAAGATGTTGGATGGTGCTGGCGGCCAGAAAGGCAGGCCCCTGAGCCGCTGCGTGAATGGCCAGAAAATCCTGTGCTGTACCCGGAAGATCCCTGGAGGGTGGGGGAATGCCCTCCGACCACCAGTTCCTCCCGTCCGGAGAATGCGGGCCGCTACCACAGAAAGGCAGTGGCCCCTCTCCCTAGCTTACAGACAGTTTGGTGCCTGTACTCCAGGTACCGTTCTCGTTGTCTTTCCAGACCATCTTCAGCGTTCCGCTTTCTTCGGCACGCATCTTGAACGCCAGGTAGGGATTGGTGCTGACAGCCGTGCTCCAGTCGATGTCCAGGAGCGGCTGGTCATTGAAGGTCACGATGACCCTCTGGATATAGTGGGCGGGGATGATCTTCCCGGCCTTGTCCTTGGCAAGACCCGTATCCATGGGGTGCATGATCAGGGACCGCACCTCGATGACTTCTCCCTTCTTCGCACTGCCCGGCATGCGGATCATGGGGTTTCCAATAGCTGCCATAGTCTGACTCCTTGAGTTGAGAATGTTGGTGGTGACGGTCCGTCTGGAGACTCAGCCGCCGCAGCCGCCGATGGTAACCTTGACCTTTCGTGGCGCCGAGGCCATCAGCTCGCCTTTGCTGGTTCTGGCAACCACGCGCACATTGTCGGTTTTGGCCATCTTGATGCGCTGCTGGATAAAGGCCTGGCCACAGCCGGGCGTAAAATTGAACTGGCTGGCCAGAGGTGTGGGGTTGTGGTCTACGAAGAGCCACACGGTTTTCACGTAATCGTCAGCATTCATGGGCGAATCGATTTCAATGGTCACCGGTACCGCCGCGCCATTTTCCGCAATGGACGGAGCGGACAGGCGAACCTTGGACGAAACGGGAATCTCCGTTTTGCCTATGGAATCCGTCATCGCGGCAGCCAGCTTCTTGTCCTCGAAGGCCTTGGAAGGCCATCCGGCCACATTGCCGGCAAAGGCCATTCCCGAACGGAGAAGACCGGTACCCGCAACGGCTGCCAGGGTGGTAGCTGTGAGGCTGGTACCCAGAAATTCCCGGCGTTTCATATTTTTCATGAAGGTGACTCCTTGAGTGGTCAGGATGGCTGTTGAAGTATCTGGCAATGGCTGGCTGCCTGCCGCAGAAGTGTTTCCGGCCGGATATGGAAATAGTCTCCCGCCCGCTCCGCGGGTGCCGCCAGGAAGCATGAAATGGAATAGGGGTGCTTTCCCTCCGCCCTGTGGGTGGTTCCAGTGCAAATGCCTGCAGTTGTGGATCGGCACACGTTGATAACCCTGCTCCCTGGATGCTGCCAGTCCAGAAACTGGACAACCGGGAATTAGCAGGTTTCGTGCCATCCCGGCGGAAGGGGGAACCGGTTCACTGGGCATTTCCGGGAAGCCGTTCCTGTCTCCCGGAAATGGTATGGCTGGAGGGAGTGCGCCAGACCGCGGGTCTGGCAGGGGGAAGGGGAGAAGGATGGTGGATGGGGCAGAAGCTCCAGCCCGGATGGCCCAAAAGGGACAGTAGAAGAAGAATTCTAGTTTTCGCTTTCTCCGCTTTCTTCCTCGCTGTCCATCTCCCCGAGAAGGCCCATATTTTTCATTTTTGTGCGCAGCTGCTTGCGGCTGATGCCGAGGAGAAGGGCTGCCTGGCTCTGGTTGAAGCGGGTTTTTTCCAGTGCTGCCATAACGGTCTGCCGCTCCAGTGCCGGGAGATCGTATGGGCTCGTGCCGGCAGAATCGGCCGTTCCGCGCCGGAGCAGAATTTCGGGTGGAAGATCGCGCAGGGAAATTTTGTTGCTGCGGCTGAGGACCACCACGCGTTCCAGCAGATTTTCCAGCTGGCGGATGTTCCCGGGCCAGTCATGGGCCTCAAGGGCTGTCAGGGCGTCCGGCTGTATCTCCATGGGCTGGCTGCGCCCGATCGCCAGGCAGACTTTCTGCAGGAAATGCTCGACAAGTGGCAGGATGTCCGCCCTCCGCTCACGCAGGGGAGGGATGTGCATGGGAATGACATTCAGCCGGTAATAGAGGTCTTCGCGGAAGCGCCCTTCGGCGACTGCCTGGGCAAGATCCACGTGGGTCGCAGCGACGACCCTGGCAGAGAGCCGCACTGGCTGGTGGGCCCCGAGACGTGTAAATTCCCGCTCCTGGAGTGCGCGCAGGAATTTGACCTGCATGGGCAGGGGCATATCTCCTATTTCATCCAGGAAGAGGGTTCCTCCGGCGGCCATTTCCAGTTTCCCCGTCTGGGAACGGAGCGCTCCCGTAAATGCCCCGCGTTCGTAGCCAAAAATTTCGCTTTCGACCAGCTCCAGGGGGATTGCGCCGCAGTTGACAGCCACAAAGGGATGGCTGGAGCGCGGTGAGGCATTGTGCAGCGCACGGGCCACCAGTTCCTTCCCGGTGCCAGATTCGCCTGTGACCATTACGTTGGACGGGGCAGGAGCAACCAGATGGATGGTTTCCAGAAGCTGCTCTATTGACCTGCTTACGCCTATCAGGCCGTGCCGGCCGGGCTCCTGGTGAAGTGGCGGCACGGTCTGCCCCCGCCGCTGGAGAATCTGGCGGATGAGGGTAATGAGCTCGCGTTCGTCGACCGGCTTGGTGAGATAGTATTCAGCACCAGCCTTGATGGCCGTGACAGCCTG
Source organism: Acidithiobacillus sp. (assembly GCA_027365525.1). Classification (GTDB taxonomy): domain Bacteria; phylum Pseudomonadota; class Gammaproteobacteria; order Acidithiobacillales; family Acidithiobacillaceae; genus Igneacidithiobacillus. The sequence continues at coordinate 12,221 of DAHXMJ010000032.1, read as the reverse complement.
TTCGATCTCGCCATAGGCCGTGCTGATAATGACGGGCAGGTCCGGATACGTCTCCTTGATGCGGCGCAGCATGTCTGTCCCGGACATTCCCGGCAGGCGCTGGTCGGTCAGGACAAGGGCGGGCCGGTTCTGGGACAGGATGCCCAGCGCCTCTTCAGCATCCCCTGCTTCCAGCGGAGCAAAGCCTTCAGCACGCAGAACCGCCGCCAGGACCCTGCGCAGATTGCGTTCATCCTCTACTACAAGAATTTTGTGTTCCATGAAAAAAATTACCTCAGGGTATCCGGGCCGGGATGCATCGTCCGTCCTATGAAGCGGTGGCTGTCGGGGACTGCCGCCGCGGGGGAAAGTGGAGAACAAACCGGGCACCCCCGATATCTGCCGTCTGCAGCTCAAGACTTCCTTCGTGCGCCATCATGATTTTGGCTACTACCGCAAGCCCAAGACCGCTTCCCTTCGTCTTGGTGGTGACATAGGGCTTGAAGATGGTTGCGCGCCTCGCTTCCGGAACTCCTGGTCCATTGTCTGATATGGAGAGGCTGATCTGCCCGTTTTCTCCGGTACTTGCGGAGACAACAATTTTTCCTTCCTGAGCCGGTACGGCATCACAGGCATTGAGAAAAAGATTGCTCAGTGCCTGGCCAATCAGGGAAGCATCCAGGGTTGCATAAAGTGCCGAGGGGCAATGGATTTCGACAGAAATGTTTTTGGCCTCAAAATCTGCACGGTGGCGGTCAACGCAGCGCGCCAGAACCTCCAGCAGTCTCAGGTTGCTCATGCGGGTTTCGTAGGAACGGCCAAAATCCAGAAATCCCTGGGTCATGTCGTAAAGGCGCTGCACTTCTTCCTCAATGATCGCCAGAAAATCCTGGCGGTTGTCCAGATCGTTATAGTGCACCAGATACCGTGCTGCGCCCCTGAGGGAGGAGAGGGCGTTCCGGATTTCATGGGCAACCTGCGCGGACATTTCTCCAATGGTGGCCAGGCACTGCATCGCCTGCTGGCGCTGGTGCAGCTGCTGAAGTTCCTGCAGGTGCTCCTCCAGTTTTTTCTCCGTCAGGCGGAAGGCAAGCTCCAGGTGGTAGAGCTCATCCTGGCTTTTGCCCCTGCTGGTTTCAATAGGGTGGTCTTCTTCCAGCCCCAGACGCCGTTCCATCCCCGCCATTTCCCGCATGAGACGTGACACAGGACGGGTGATGGCCAGGCTGACGAGGTAGGCACCTACCAGGCCGATGACCGCCGTAACGACCCCGAGGAGGCCAAGAAGGCTGATGGTGCGTCCCAGCCTGCGGTTCACCAGCTGGTCAATCTGTTTCTGCTCTGCCTGCAGCCAGACGGTCCCGAGTGTCTGCCCGCCTGCGCGGATAGGGCGTGAATAAAAATCTGCTGGCAGGATCTCCCGACGGCTGCCAGGCAGATAGCGGGTACCCAGCCGGGAAAGATGGGTACTGGCCACGACCACATCCCCCCCATCCACGATATTGACCGACTTTACGAGGGGGTTGCTGGTCTGCGTCAGGTCAGACAGCCGACCGCCCTCTTTCAGCAGCAGGGGATTGGCGGCATTCCTTGCAATATTTTCCGTAAGGCGGGAGAGTTCCGTCCGGACCTGGCTGGTCAGGTCGTAGCGCACGGAGGTATAGAGAAAAACGGCGATCAGGGTATATACCATGGCGACAAGAAGCAGGACAAAGGCCATGCTCTTGCTCCGCCAGGTCAGATGGTTCCACAGGAGCAGCAGGTCTGGAACCCCCAATACCCGGGCACGGCCAAGGTGGTGCTGCCCTCTGGGGCCGGCCTTTTCCCGGACATCACTGGCAGGGATGGAACCGTTCATGGAGAATCCTTGATTTTCTGGAATCCGCTGCCGGCCAGGGCATTTTGTGGCATCTGCTGCAGCGCCATGTGGATCTGGGAAATTCTGCTCTGGGGAAGTGTCCGTGTTCCGGCCAGAATCCATTTGGGAGCGGGGCCTCCTCCCCCCCGGGTTTTCCAGGTATCGGGGGTTTCCCGGGCCAGTGCTGCCACTGTCGGGGCGCGGACTACACCCCAGTCTGCTTTTCCGGCTGCCAGGGCGGAAAATACGGCGCTTTCCGACCGGATAGCCTCCCATACCAGGGGGTGTCCTCCGGCAAGCTGCCGGATTTCCCTGCGCATGATGCTTCCGGCACTGCAGTAGGGGCTGCTGTAGGCAACCCGGATGGGAGCGGCCGGACTGGAAGCCGGGAGCCGGTCCGCCAGGGAGACTATGGCAAGACCCCTGGATCCGGGGGCGGGGAGCAGTGAGGCCAGCTCCTGCATGTGTTTCCCCACGGCCCTGCCCATCAGGGGACTGAGCAGGGCAAAGCTGTAATCTCCCCTGAGAATGCCGCGAAGGTAGGCCGTTTCATTCTGGGGAACGCTGATTTCTACGGGAATTCCCATGATTGAGGCCAGCATTTCCTGCAGGGGACGGAAAATCCGGGCGGCATTCAGGGGGGAATAGGCCGGAGGGATGCCCAGGCGCAGCAGCTTTTCCCGGTGACGGGGTACCAGGTCCATGCCATAAAAATCCGTATACAGTGCACGGAGGGGTTCGTACGTGCCAGGGGAAAGCGGGTGGAATCCCGTAGCCAGCCTGCTGAGCGCTTTTAGTACCATGGGATCCTGGTGGGCGACATCCAGAAGTGCCTGCCGGATTTTCTGGCGCATGGGCTGGGGAACCTGGCCGGAAGCGGCAACCAGATCCCCCGGGCCGACGTTCATCCGGGCAATGGCCCGCAGGTCTCCGGCCTCGATATAGGGCGCAGCGACATTGGCAGCTACGGCAGTTGCGTCGTAAAAGCGTGCGGAAACATCCATCAGTGCATTGATATCGGAGCCGCTCTGGTGCAGGTCCCGGAGCTCCCTGGGGCCAATGCCGATCTCCCGGAGCAGGGAAAGGGGGACCAGTGCCGAGGCGGCACAGGCCGGGTTGCCAATGACAAAACGCTTTTTCTGCAGCTGGAGGATATTCCGGACCGGGCTGTCCTTCCGGACCACAATCAGGCTTTCGTTTCCTCCTGGTGGGGGATCCAGTCCTGCCAGGGGAATATAGTTTTTCTGGTGGGCAACCTGGAGATAGGCAATGGGGCAAAAAAAGGCGATCTGGGGCCGGGCTTTCTCGGCTTCCAGGTAAAAGACACGAAGGCTGGGACTAAAGGTGAGGTGGACGGGGCTGCCGGCAATTTTTCCCAGATATTCGGCGAGGGGGTGGAAAGCCGCATACATGACCGCAGGACTGCTGACCGGAGGCAGAAGAAACCGCAGGTCCCCTTGCGCAGGAATGGCCGTGAGCAGGAGAATCCAGGAGGGGAAAAGGTGTCTTGTCAGGGTCATCGGGCTGACCTCCCCGGAAATGTTCCCGAATCACAGGCAAAAGGAGTGCCATACTACCATGGAATCCGAAAATCTGGGCCATTTTAACCGCGCAGGGGAAGCCCATATGGTTTCCGTTACGGGCAAGCAGGTTACGGCGAGACGTGCCATCGCAGCAGGGGAAATCCGCATGGCTCCCGCGACGCTCGAAACAATCCGGAATGGCCGGATGGGGAAAGGGGATGTGCTTGCGGTTGCCCGCATTGCCGCCATCCAGGCGAGCAAGCGGACCCCTGAACTGATCCCTTTGGCACACCCTCTGGCCATTACCGGAGTAGAAGCGCGTTTTGGCCTTGTGGGCAATCCCCCACGGGTGACCTGTGAGGTGGAGGTCCTCTGCAGCGGACAGACCGGGGTGGAGATGGAAGCCCTCACGGCGGTCAGTGTCGCCCTGCTCACCGTGTACGACATGTGCAAGTCGTCAGACCGCGCCATGGAGATCGGTGGAATCAGGCTGCTGCTGAAGGAGGGAGGGAAAAGCGGCGTCTGGAAGGCAGACCCGGAATGACCGGAGCTGCGGCATCCTGGTCACATGTCCGGCCAGGCAGGGCCTATTTCCCGAGTCCTGGGGACGAGCTGTAGCGCACCATTACGTCCCGATCCTTCCAGTTGTTCTCTTTCAGGACTTCTTCAGGAATCATGTACCGGTCCTGCGGGGCAATTTCCTGGCACCGGACGATCCGCAGAACATCAGCATAGGGCAGCTTGTGCAGCAGGCCATCCTTGTCGGTGGCCCGAACAATCATGGCGTCCCGGAGCAGCGCATAGACATAAAAATTTCCTGGGCGGAGTTTGCCTTCCCGGTCTTTCCAGGTGACGGTGATCCGGGAGTGTTCCTTGAAGTCGTTACGGTTCATCGGTGGTTCTCCATGGGGTTGCAGCGATAAATTAGCCATGCCGGCTCCTGCAAGGCAAATAAGGTGCCCTTATTACAAAATCAAAAAAGCTGAGTTGCTTTATCACCCGGCGTCGGCGACCATCAGCTGCAATCACAGGACTGTCTGCGGGACAGACCGGAATCCGCGAACGAGGTAGGCAATGGCTACGGTCATGGAATTTGAGGATCATGGCAGGCAGGAAATCAAGTACAGCACATGCTACATGTGTGCCTGCCGCTGCGGCATCAAGGTTACGGTAGAAGATAACAGGGTCCGCTTCATCCAGGGAAACCGTGACCATCCCATCAACCAGGGCGTGCTCTGTGCCAAGGGTTCGGCGGGCATCATGAAGCAGTACTCTCCCGCCAAGCTGCGCAATCCCCTCCGGCGGAAGCCGGGCACAGAACGCGGGGCAGGAGAGTTCGAGGAGATTTCCTGGACCGAGGCCCTGGACATGCTTACCGACCGTCTGGCCCGGATCCGTGCAACGGATCCGGACAAGCTGGCCTTTTTTACCGGCCGCGACCAGATGCAGGCGCTGACCGGGCTCTGGGCCCAGCAGTTTGGAACCCTCAACTGGTCGGCCCATGGGGGGTTCTGCTCCGTCAATATGGCAACCGCGGGGCTTTATATGCTTGGGCATGCCTTCTGGGAATTTGGCGATCCGGACTGGGACCGGACCAAATATTTCATGCTCTGGGGAGTCGCTGAGGACCACTCATCCAACCCGATGAAAATCGGGCTGGAGAAACTGAAGCGCAGGGGCGGAAAATTTGTGGGCATCAACCCCGCGCGCACTGGATACCAGGCAATCGCGGATGAATGGGTGCCCATCCGCCCGGGGACGGACGGGATGCTTGCGCTTTCCATGGTCCATGTCCTCCTGCAGAACGAACTGTTTGACTGGGAGTTTCTCCTGCGCTACACGAACGCCCCTTTCCTTGTGGTCCACAGGCCGGGAGAGAAGGGTGATGGCCTGGTCTGGCGCGATTCCGAAGGGCATCCCATGGTATGGGATCTCGAGAAAGAGATGTTTGTAAACGGCATGGAGCCTGGGGCGAAGGCCGCGCTCTTCGGGGAATTCAGGACGCCAGACGGGCAGAATGTGCGGACAGTCATGTCGATTCTCACGGAGCGGTATCTGGATGGACGCTACAGCCCGGAAAACGCCAGCAGGATCACCGGGGTTCCGGCCGAAACCATCGAACGGCTGGCCCTGGAAATCGCGCATGTCGCCTTCAGGGAAACCATTACGGTGGATGTCGAGTGGACGGACTGGGCAGGCCGCCAGCACGACAGGTTTGTGGGCCATCCGGTATCCATGCATGCCATGCGGGGGATTTCCGCCCATTCCAATGGAATGCAGGCAGCCCGTGCGATCCATCTCCTGCAGGTGCTGCTGGGAACCATTGACTGCCCTGGAGGATTCCGTGCCAAGGCACCCTATCCCAGGCCGGTCCCGCCGCCGAACAGGCCGGCGCAGCACAGCTCGCCCAATACCCCCCTGAAATCCCTTCCCCTCGGCTTTCCCACTGCGCCAGAAGATCTGGTCATTGACGAGAACGGACAGCCAAAACGGATTGACAAGGCGTATTCCTGGGAAGCCCCCATCGCCAATCACGGCCTGATGCACATGGTGATTACCAATGCGGTGAACAAAGACCCGTATGGTATCGATACCCTGATCTTCTTCATGGCCAACATGAGCTGGAACTCGACCATGAATACGGCCAACGTGCAGGAGATGCTCAGGGCCAGGGAGGAAGACGGCGGATACAAGATTCCATTCCTTGTGGTGGTTGATGCCTTCCACTCGGAAATGGTCCATTTCGCCGATCTTGTGCTGCCGGATACCACCTATCTGGAACGCTATGATGCGATTTCCCTGCTGGACCGCCCCATTTCGGAACCGGATGCTATCTGTGACTCCATCCGGCATCCCGTGCTCAAGCCTGACCGCAACGTGCGGCCCTGGCAGGATGTCATGGTCGAGCTGGCGGGCCGCCTGAAATTCCCGGCTTTTGTCCAGGAAAACGGGGAGCCGAGGTTTAGTGGCTACAAGGATTTCATTACGAATTTTGAGCGGGCGCCCGGGATCGGCTTCCTGGCCGGATGGCGTGGTGCGGACGGAAAAAGCCATCTGCGCGGCGAGCCCAACCCCGCCCAGTGGGACCGTTACATCGAAAATCAGGGATTTTTCCAGTATCACCTGCCAGAATCGATGCGCTATTACCGGTTTGCCAACCGGGAGTATCTGGAACTGGCACAGAGGGTCGGCTTCAATCCGACCGCGGATCCCATTGTCATTGAGCTCTATTCGGAGACCCTGCAGCGCTTCCGCCTGGCGGGGATGGGCCTGTACGATGGCCCGCAGCCCAAAGATCCCGTCGACCGTGAGCGTCTGGCCACCTATTTTGATCCGCTTCCCGACTACTATGAACCCCTGGAGCAGCAGCGCATCGACAAGAAGGAGTATCCCTTCTACGCGGTGAACCAGCGGCCGATGATGATGTACCACTCCTGGGACAGCCAGAATGCCTGGCTGAGGCAGATCCTTGCCCAGAACTACCTGTACATGAACCGGGCCCGTGGCGAGCAGATGGGGATCCAGGACCTGGGCTGGGTATGGGTGGAAAGCCATAACGGCAGGATCCGTGTCCAGGTGAAACTGATCGAGGGCTGCCAGGAAGATACTGTCTGGACGTGGAATGCCATAGGCAAGCAGTCCGGCGCCTGGGGGCTGAAGCCCGATGCGGCAGAGGCAACGCGCGGGTTTCTCATGAACCACCTGATTTCAGAGCTTCTTCCGCCAAAACAGGGGGAGCGGCGGCTGACCAATTCCGATCCCATTACGGGCCAGGCGGCCTGGTATGACCTGATGGTCAGGATTACACCGGCCGGACCGGGCGAAGAGGGTGTGTGGCCGACGTTCCCCACGATGAAACCGCTGCCCGGGATGGAACCTTCCCCGGATGTCCTGCGCTACCACACCCACAAACCTGTCAACCTTAAATCCTGAGATAGCAGGGAGCCAAAGATGAGACTGGGACTTGTTATTGACCTGGATACCTGTGTTGGCTGCCATGCCTGTGCGGTCGCCTGCAAGGAGTGGAACACCAGCGGTACGACAGCGCCGCTGACTGACTACAACCCCTATGGGGCGGAACCATCGGGAGTGTGGTTCAACCGGATCCGGCACTATGAAATCGGGGAATATCCCTATAACAAGACGGTCAATTTCCCCATGTCCTGCATGCACTGCGAAAATGCGGAGTGCGTGACGGTCTGCCCGACGGGTGCAAGCTACAAGCGGTCAGAAGACGGCATTGTGCTGGTCGACCAGAGCAAATGCATGGGCTGCAACTACTGTTCATGGGCATGCCCCTATGGTGCCCGCGAACTCGACCGGGTATCCGGTACCATGAAGAAGTGCACCCTCTGCATTGACCGGATCTACGACATGGAGATTCCTGAAGAGGAGCGGCAGCCAGCCTGTGTGCTGACTTGCCCTGCCCATGCGCGGATGTTCGGAGATTTCGACGACCAGGAGAGCGCCGTCAGCCGTGCGGTCCGGGAGCGTGGTGGCTACCAGCTCATGCCGGAACTGAATTACGACCCATCCAACCACTATCTGCCCCCCCGCGTACATGCACCCATTCCTGTCGACAGTCTCAGGAAAAAGGCCACAGCCAAGCTGAAAGAGTGGGTCAACCGTGTCGTGGAGCGCTGAGGAGAGCTTATGCATCCCGCACTTGCCGTCATTTTCCTGACCCTCTTCTCCGGTGGAGGTTTTGGCCTCATGGCCTTGGTGGCGACCGTAAACGACCTTCAGATTGACGGCGGGCTGAATCCGCTGCAGACCCTGGTGGCGGTCCTGCTTTCGCTGCTCCTCGTTACGATCGGCATGCTCTCGTCGACAGCGCACCTCGCAAACCCCAGAAATGCCTGGCGTGCGTTCACCCGCTGGCGCACCTCCTGGCTGGCACGGGAAGGCGTGGTTGCGGTCCTGTTTTATCCTTTTGCCATTGCGTACCTGGTATGGGTCCATTTCACGGATGCTCCGACCGCGCCGGCTGGACTTGCCCTGGCCAGCCTTGCGGGGGGGCTTGGCCTTGTCACGATATTCTGCCAGGGGATGATCTATGCAACCCTCCGGACCATCCGGCAGTGGAATACAGCCCTTGTGCCGGTGAATTTTTATGCCATGGGGCTTGCTTCCGGGGCTACATTCCTGGCACTGATCCGGATGGCCCTTGGCGGCAAGGCCACCTTTCTGGCAGGCCTGGCCATGGCACTTATCATTGCGGTTGCCGTCCTGAAAGGAATCTACTATTTCTGGATAGGGAGGCCATCAGGGCCCACAATCCATACGGCTACGGGCTTTAACCGGTCCAGAGTACGCCTGCTTGACCAGGGCCACACCTTTGGAACCTTCCTGACCCAGGAGTTCGGGCACCGGCTTCCCCGGGAGCAGGCACTTGGCATGAAGACAGTGATGTACGTCCTGGCTGTCGTGATCCCGTTAGCCACCCTTGCAGTTGCAGTGGAGGACACTTCTGCCCTGGCCGCCCTTGTGGCCGCGGTTTCGGTGATTTCCGGGATCGGTGTGGAACGCTGGCTTTTCTTTGTGGAGGCGCAGCATGTCGTCAACCTGTACCATGGGCGGCAGCGCTGCTGATTCCTGTGACAGCGACTGTGCGATGGGTCCAGGCACTCCTTCCGGCACCACGAGCAAAATTTGAGCGATTTACGCATGCAGGGTCCTTCCATGCAGCCTGAGATATCCCTTCAGGACCGTTTCGGCCGGCGCATTTCCTATCTGCGCGTTTCGGTGACGGAACACTGCAACTTTCGCTGTGAATACTGCTCTCCGGCCAGTGGCACACCCCATTTTGACGGCGATGAGCATCTTACGACCGGTGAGCAGCAGCGGCTTCTGGGACTTTTTGCCCGCATGGGGCTGCAGCATGTCCGTTTTACGGGTGGCGAACCACTGATCCATCCGCACATCCTTGATCTGGTTTCCCATGCTGCCCACCTGCAGGTTGGAAAAATCAGCATCAGTACCAACGGATACCTCCTGGAAAAATTGGCCCAGCCCCTGCGGAAGGCCGGGCTCAACAACCTCAATGTCAGCATTGACACGCTGAAATCCGAAACTTTCCGGCGGATAACCCGGGGCGGGGATCTGGCCAGGGTGCTCCGTGGAGTAGAGGCGGCAAGAACTGCGGGCATCAGCCGGATCAAGATCAATGCGGTCCTGCTCCGGGATGTCAATGGAGATGAACTGCCGGAACTGGCTGCGTTTGCCCTGGAACGTGGCCTGGATATCCGGTTCATTGAAACCATGCCGCTCGGGCAGTCTGGCAAGGAAAGCCTGAATTCCCGCTTTCTGTCCGCCCGGGAAGCCCGGGAGATCCTCGAACGGCATTTTGGCCCCCTGATTCCCGTTGCCAGCAGCCGTGACAATGGCCCCGCCAGACTCTACCGGCTCCCGGATTCCGATTCTGGCCGTATCGGGTTTATTACCCCGATCAGCGAGAACTTCTGTTCGGCCTGCAACCGGGTGCGTCTTACCTCTTCGGGCCGACTGGTATACTGTCTGGGCAGCGAGGACGGAATGGATCTCCGGGGCCTGCTGCGAAACGGGAAAATTTCCGATGGACGGCTGATGGAGACCCTCCGGCAGAGCATCTGGCATGAAAAGCCGGAACGGCATGAATTTCTTGATAACCCTGCCCGCTCATCAAGAATATTCATGATGCGGCTCGGTGGCTGAGGAGACGTGGGTCGACAGCCGGAGACAGTGTTATTATACGGGGGGGACTGCTCGGAAAAATGGATATCACATGTACGGTTTTCAGGAAATTACTGTAGATCAGCTGAAGGAAATTCTGGATCAGGGCGATGGTGTGACCCTGGTGGACGTCCGCTCTCCTGCGGAAGTCGCCCAAGGAATGATTGCAGGAGCGAAGCATGTTCCCCTGCATCTTCTTCCCATGTCTGTTTCCGGGCTGGAGAAGGAAAAACCCGTCGTGTTCTATTGCCTCAGTGGTGGGCGTTCGGCCCAGGCAAGCGCATTTGCGTCAGCGCAGGGCTTTGGCCAGGTTTTCAATCTGCGCGGAGGAATCAGCGCGTGGGTCCGGCAGGGATACCCGATTGCCCGTGAAGAAGGTAAATAAGAATACTTTGAAATATGTGCCATTAATCAGCAAATCAAAATATTTGCGTTGCTCTAAAGGCGTTTCCTGATACAGTCGTGTGTCAGAGTTTTAGGTAATCAACCAAGGAGGTTCTAGAGATGGTACAGGAAGACAAGGTTCTGGATGCCCGTGGTTTGAACTGCCCGCTGCCGATCCTGCGGACCAAGAAGGCACTGGGTGAGCTGAGTTCCGGCCAGGTACTGAAGATTGTGGCAACCGATCCCGGAGCCGTAAAGGATTTTGAGGCGTTTTCCAAGCAGACCAAAAATCCGCTGCTGGACCAGGCGGAATCAGGTGGGGAATTCGTGTTCTTCATCCAGAAGGCTTAACGGGACTCCCCCAGCCTGATGCTGGGGTTCCAGGAGAAAATATGGACGAGAAAAAACTGGCAATCATTGCCACAAAGGGAACACTGGACTGGGGGTATCCTCCTTTTATTCTTGCGTCGACGGCAGCAGCCCTGGGCTATTCGGTCGAGATTTTCTTCACGTTCTACGGACTGCAGCTGCTCAGGAAGGACCTGAGTCACCTGCGTGTCAGCCCGCTCGGCAATCCTGCCATGCCGATGCCCGTGCCCATGCCGAACCTCATGATGGTGCTGCCGGGCATGGAAGGAATGGCCACCTCAATGATGAAGAGCAAGATGAAGGCGAAAGGGGTTGCCAGCCTTGAGGAGCTGCGGGGTCTCTGCGTCGAGGCCGAAGTCCGCATGATCGCCTGCCAGATGACCGTAGACCTGTTTGAGTTTGATACGGCCGACTTCATAGACGGAATTGAACTGGGAGGCGCCGCGACCTTTTTCGAGTTTGCAGGAGAGGCTGACATCACGCTGTTTATGTAGTGGGATGGGCAATCCGGCAGTGCCGTGGTCAGACCGGCGAAAACCTGAATTTGCCAGTGAGGAGCGAGTAAATGGCGACTTACGCTGAAATGAAAGAGATGTTCGATGAGATCCGGGCGGATTTTCGCTACGACCACGAACTGAACGGGTGCCTCAACTGTGGTATCTGCACAGCCACCTGTCCGTCCGCGCAGTTCTACGATTACAGTCCCAGGGAAATCGTCCAGCTGCTCTGGACGGAAAACGTAGAGCAGGTGTATGACGCCATGCAGGAAAAAATCTGGGCCTGTGCCCAGTGCATGACCTGCGCAGCGCGCTGTCCCTTCAAAAATTCCCCCGGTGGCCTTGTGATGATCATGCGGGAGGTGTCCATCCGGCACGGCATGCAGTCCGCGAAAGATGTGCTCCGTCCCTTCGGGCGGGTGATGCTCAAGCTGATTACCACAGGCAACCAGCTTTCTCCGGACATGATCCAGCCCGACCATTTTCCCGACTGGGGTCCAAACATCCAGAAAGTTGAAGGCGATCTGCGCATCCTGCGCAAGGCTATTCCCGTGCGTACCCTGCAGACCGTGGAAACCGCCTGGGAGGTATCTCTCAAGACTTCGGTCGAGATGTATACCATCTGGGAAATGACCGGAGTTCTAAAATCCCTCGAGACCATGGATGAAAACCTTTTCGATGTCATCGAGGATTTTATCGATGAGAAGCGGGAAGACTACGAAGACTGGCTGGAAAGCCAGGCCGACCAGGACTGAAACGGGAGCTTGTGATGGGCGAGAGCACGACGCAGCAGGGGATTGCGGGGCATGGGGCGTTTTTTCAGGACACCAGTCTGTCGGCGCGGGAAGCGGAGGCGGCGACGGCGTGGGTTCGGAGCCATGTGGACCGGCGGACGGTAGA
>DAHXMJ010000008.1 GCA_027365525.1 Acidithiobacillus sp. | reverse complement strand
CGGATTGCTTCCCTGCTTCTCATTGCTCCGGCCTACAATTTCATCCAGGAATATTTTCATGCATTGCCAGAAATGGAACAGGAAAGCTGGCAGAAGGAAGGAGTACGGACCTGGCAGCTGGGCAATGCCGGCCCCTCTTTCCGAATGGAGTTCGCAGCCGTAACAGACAGCCTGCAGTACGACCTTCTTGACCAGCCACCGCAGCTCAGCATCCCGGTACATATCCTCCATGGCAGCGCAGACGAAGCCGTCCCGTCCGGGCGGAGCCTTGCTTTCGCAGCCAAGGCAAGGGCAAGGCCTCTGAGCATCCGCATTCTGCCCGGGGCTAACCACCGCCTGGAGGGAGAGGGAGCAGCCCTGCTCCAGGCGGTGGAGCACGTCTGGCCAGCTGCCCCTGATCTGGCGGTGGACCGCCCACTGCAGCCCTTGACAGTCCATTCATGATCCTTATGATTAGCACTCGATGGATGTGAGTGCTAAAAGTCCGTCCAGCTATTGTTGGTTTCCTGATCAGCTCATAAGAGGAATGCTTTATGAAACTGCGTCCATTGCATGACCGAGTCGTGATTCGCCGTCTGGAAGAAGAGCAGAAGACCGCCGGAGGCATCATCATTCCAGATACTGCCAAGGAAAAGCCTGTTCAGGGAGAAGTCGTAGCCGTAGGTAACGGCAAGATCCTTGAAGATGGAAAGATCCGCGCCCTGGACCTCAAGGTTGGCGACCGGGTCCTGTTTGCCAAGTATGCCGGAACCGAGATCAAGGTCGAGGGAGAAGAGCTGCTGGTAATGCGTGAAGACGACATCATGGCGGTCATTGACAAGTAATCCGGCACCGGCCATTCACAACCTTTCCCCAATTCAATGAGGTGATATCATGCCTGCAAAACAAGTAGCTTTTGCTGAACACGCCCGTGAGAAGATGCTGCGCGGTGTCAACGTCCTGGCCGACGCGGTCAAGGTGACTCTCGGACCGAAGGGCCGCAATGTGGTTCTGGACAAGTCTTTTGGTGCGCCCACCATTACCAAGGATGGTGTATCGGTGGCCAAGGAAATCGAGCTTGCTGACAAGTTCGAGAACATGGGTGCCCAGATGGTGAAGGAAGTTGCCTCACAGGCTTCTGACGAGGCCGGTGACGGCACCACCACTGCCACGGTTCTGGCACAGGCCATCATCCGCGAGGGTGTCAAGGCCGTGATTGCCGGCATGAACCCCATGGACCTCAAGCGCGGCATCGACAAGGCCGTCACTGCCGTTGTGGAAGACCTGAAAAGCCAGTCCAAGCCCTGCAAAACCCAGAAAGAAGTTGCGCAGGTCGGCACCATTTCCGCCAACTCCGATGAATCGATTGGCAGCATCATTGCGGAAGCGATGGAAAAGGTCGGAAACGAGGGTGTCATAACGGTAGAGGAAGGTTCCGGGTTCGAAAATGAACTGGACGTGGTCGAAGGCATGCAGTTTGACCGCGGCTATGTTTCTCCCTACTTCGTCAACAACCAGGACAAGATGGTTGCAGAACTGGAGAACCCCTATATCCTCCTGCACGACAAGAAGATTTCATCCATCCGCGATATGCTGCCCGTTCTGGAGCAGGTCGCCAAGGGTGGGCGCCCCCTTCTGATTATTTCTGAAGATGTGGAAGGCGAAGCGCTGGCAACCCTGGTCGTAAACAGCATGCGCGGGATCATCAAGGTGGCAGCCGTCAAGGCGCCAGGATTCGGAGACCGCCGCAAGGCGATGCTCGAGGACATGGCCATCCTGACCGGTGGCCGCGTCATCTCCGAGGAAGTCGGCATGAAGCTGGAGAATGCAGCTCTCGGCGACCTTGGACAGGCCAAGAAGGTCGTCATCAGCAAGGAAAACACCACCATTATTGACGGCGCTGGCCAGCAGAGCGAAATCAAGGCCCGTGTGGAACAGATCCGCCGCCAGATGGAAGAGGCCACCTCCGACTACGACCGCGAAAAACTGCAGGAACGGGTCGCCAAGCTGGCCGGTGGTGTGGCTGTGATCAAGGTAGGGGCCGGCTCAGAAATCGAAATGAAGGAGAAAAAGGCCCGTGTAGAAGATGCGCTGCACGCCACCCGTGCGGCCGTGGAAGAAGGTATCGTTCCTGGCGGTGGCGTGGCGCTGGTCCGTGCCCGCAGGGTTCTGGAAAACGTCAAAACTGCCAACCACGACCAGGAAATGGGTGTGGCCATCATCCGCCGCGCCATTGAGGAACCCCTCCGGCAGATTGTTGCCAATGCAGGGGGCGAGGGAAGTGTAGTCCTCAACAAGATCCTGGACGGCACGGATGGATACGGCTATAACGCCGCTTCCGGCGAATACGGCGACATGTTTGCCATGGGTGTAATCGATCCTACCAAGGTAACCCGCACGGCCCTGCAGAAGGCGGCCAGCGTCGGTGGCCTGATGGTCACTACCGAAGCCATGGTAACCGAACTTCCCAAGAAGGAAGACAAGCCCGCGGCCGGTGGTGACATGGGCGGCATGGGCGGCATGGGCGATTTCTAAACGACCGGAGTTTCCCCTGTCAGGTAGCGGCCCCTTCGGGGGCCGTTTTTTTATGGTGCCCCCGCAGGCAGTAAAGGACCTTTGCTGGCCCGAAGCAGGATTTCGCGGGCGACTGCACGTCTCGCATGGGCCTGCATCCCATGCTTCCTGCCACTTTCAGGCTCATGTCCCATTGAAAGGGACCTTGTCTGGGCACAACTAGGCATGCTATGGCAATATGGCATCCCGGAATGCCGCAAGCAGAGAAAATGGCCATGTCTCTCTCCCCCCTGAATCGTACCCACTCCCTGGATATCGGCCCCGTTCACCGGGAGCTGCCGCTCTTTTCTGTCAGCCCGGATCTCGCCATAGCCGTCCTGAACATTCTGGGTGATACTGAGCTTACGGAGGCCGCCGCACAGGAACTGTCCCACCGGCTCGCGGGCCAGGACTATGCGGCCCTGGTGACAGCGGAAACCAAAAGCATTCCTCTCGCCCATGCCCTCTCTGTCTGCACCCGCAAGCCTTACGTCGTTCTGCGCAAAAACTACAAGCCGTATATGGGAGAACCACTGAGTGCCGAAACCCTGTCCATTACGACAGGCGCTCCGCAGACCCTCTACCTGGATGGCAAAGACCGCCAGCTGCTGCAGGGGCAGGGAGTGGTCCTGGTAGATGACGTCATCAGCACGGGATCGACCCTTGCGGCCATGCGCCAGCTGATGTCTGCCGCGGAAGCCCGGGTTGTTGCCGCGGCGGCCATCTGTACAGAAGGGGATGCGGAAAGGCACGGGGATGTCATTGCACTGGCCCATTTGCCTCTGTTTCCCTTCTAGGATTCCACAGGGAACCCTGCAGAAATGTCCAATCCGTCCCCCGTCCATATCCTTACTCCCAGGCAGCGCTGTGATCTGGAGCTGCTGCTTCATGGCGCTTTTGCTCCCCTTGCCGGTTTCATGGACCAGGCCACCTTCGAGTCCGTCTGCGAGCAGGCGAGATTGCCTGACGGAGTTCTCTGGCCCATTCCCATCACGCTGGAAGTTGAGGAAGCTCTAGCCCGGAAGCTCGGACCAGGAGACAGCCTGCGTCTGGAACGCAACGATGGAACCCCGCTTGCGAGGCTCACGGTTACCAGCGTCTATCTTCCAGACCGGCGGGTTGAAGCCCGGAAGGTGTATGGAAGTACTGACCCGGCACATCCCGGCATTGCACAGGTACTTTCTGCCCCACCATGGAATGTCTCTGGGCCGGTATTTCCCTGGGACGGGGAAATTCTGGAGCGTGCCGCCGCCGTGGAATTTCCGGAGGAATACCGCACACCATCAGGGCTGCAGCCGGAACTGGGGACAGGACCGGTGCTGGCCTTCCAGACCCGTAACCCCATGCACCAGGCACATCTCGCCATTACCAGGACCGCCCTGGAGCGTCTGGGTCCAGAAGCGCGTCTTCTGCTGCATCCAGCCATAGGGCCTACCAAACCCGGTGACGTCGAGGTTGCGTGGAGAATGCGCGCCTATCGTGCCATTCTTCCCTACTACCCTGCAGGGCGTGCCATCCTTTCTCCCCTGCCTCTCGCCATGCGCATGGCCGGCCCCCGCGAGGCCCTCTGGCATGCGATTATCCGACGCAACTATGGGGCCACACATTTTCTTGTTGGGAGAGCCCATGCAGATCCTGGCAGCCAGATTCCGGCGCAGCCCTTTTATCCTCCCTATGCCTCCCAGGAACTTTTGGCCCAGCACAGCCATGAACTGGGAATTGTTCCCGTCCTGATGCCAGAGTATGCCTATTCTCCGCGCCGCCAGTGCCATCTGCCCAAATCTGAAGCACAGGAAGAGCCACTGGAAGAGCTTTCAGGGACGGAAATCCGGCGTCGGCTGGCCATGAACGAGGAAATCCCAGGCTGGTTTTCACCTCCCGAGGTCATCCGCATCCTCCGCCTTGCCTATCGGGGAGCGGATAGGCGGGGACTAGTGATCTGGTTTACCGGGCTGTCGGCCAGCGGGAAAAGTACGCTGGCGGGGCTGCTGGCCCGTCAGCTGGAGCGTCATGAGACCCGGGCAATCACACTGCTGGATGGGGATGTCATACGGCGTTTTCTCTCCAGGGGACTCGGATTCAGTCGCGAGGACCGGAATGAAAATATCCGCCGTATCGGTTTTGTCGCCAGTCTGGTAGCCCAGCATGGAGGAATAGCCCTGGTCGCCGCCATTTCTCCCTATGCCAAGGCACGGGAAGAGGCCCGACAGCTGGTGACAGAAGCAGGTGGGATATTTGTCGAGGTCCATGTATCCACCCCGCTCTCCGTATGCGCAGGACGCGATCCAAAAGGGCTGTATGCCCGTGCCCTTGCCGGTGAAATCCCGAACTTCACGGGTGTCAGTGATCCCTATGAACCTCCAGAGTTTCCCGAAATAGTCCTCGACACCAGCATGCAGATCGGTGGAGAAGCCCTGCAGATCCTGCTGTCGGAACTGAAAAGGCTTGGGGTTCTGGCCGGGGGCCAGTGACTGTCCATGGATGCCCTGCAGATGTATGCAGCAGCAGCCTGTTTCAGGCAGCGCCTAGAGGGAGGAACCCTGCAGGCGCTCACAGCAGAAAAAGGCCGGGCCCTGCTGTTTTTTTCCTCTGCAACCCTGGTGCTGGCCTTCCAGAAACCGCCCCTTGGACTGTGGCAGATGGCCACCCCGCCTGGCACCAGAAACCTGGTCCCTTCAGGCCAGGCGGCTTTCGTCGCCCAGCATCTGCGCGGTTTCCATCTGGACGGCCTGGATGTTCCCTGGGCGGACCGGATCCTCAGGCTGGACTTTCAGCGTCAGACCCTGGACAGAAAAATACACCGGTGGACCCTGGTCGCCGAATGTTTTGGGGGACATGGGGCCCTGCTGCTTCTCGATGGCCAGCAGCAGGTGCGCTGGTCTTCCCGCTGGGACAGTCTGGAAAGCCGGGAGCCACGGATTCTCCCCGGAGCGGCCTACCATCCTCCGGCTTCACCGGTAGACACGGGTTCCATCCAGGACACATGGCTTCGCTTCCCCGCCCCTGAGCTGCGCAGGTTTTTTTCCTCCCCAGACTCCTGCATTCTCGGCAAATTGATGCAGGCACGGCTGCAGGATCCCTGCAACCCATGGCACCGGCATGCCAGAGAGGAGGACTGCACGGTACTGTGCTACCCTGTTCCCATTCCTGGTCTCCAGAAACTGGGTGCATGTCCCACGAACGAATTCCTGCAGTGGGAGGAAACCACTCCTCCACCGGCTTCCGCGCCAGATTCCAAAACACGGCAGGAGGCCATCCACCGTGTGGAGCGGCGTCTGGAGCGGCTCAGGGAAGACCTGCGCAGATGGGAGCGCGTACCGGAAAACCCCCTCCGTGACGCCCACGCCCTGTTTTCCCTGCCAGACTGCCGGCATGGCGGTGGAACAGTCACGGTCGCAGACTACCGGGCCGACGGGATTGGAGAACGCCAGATTGCCGTTCCATCAGGAAAATTTCTGCATACCTATGCACAGGAACTCCTGAAAAAAGGCCAGAAGGCGGAACGCGGCCGGAAAAAGGCCGCGGAACAGCTGCACCTCGCCGAAACCACCCTGCAGCATCTCCGTTCGGAGACCCCTTCCAGCCACCGGAAGCCGGATCAGGCACGCAAGCGCGAGGGGACCGACCCCGACCAGAAAATGGGCCCAGGAATAGAACGCCGGGAGATCGGCGGGTTTGAGGTCCTTCTGGGCAGAAATGCCAGGGCCAATGACTGGCTGACTTTCCGCAAGGCGGGCCCGCAGGATTTATGGTTCCACGTCCAAGACCACCAGGGCAGCCACGTTGTCGTGCGCCGCTCCGGCGGATCGGTCGCCGTACCTGATTCCGTTCTTCATGCCGCTGCCCAGCTGGCACTCCAGCACAGCAGTTGCCAGTCCCTGGCCGCTGAGGTCGACTGGACCGAAATCCGGAATCTTTCCCGGCATCCCCAAGGCCGGCCAGGACAGGTTCTGTACCGGCGTTTCCAGACACTGCGGGTGCGTCGACCAGGAAGTGGGCACTCCTGAACTGCATATAAGCGGCATCTGGCCCGTCACAAGCGACAGGCATCTCTCCCTGCACCCGGGCTTTCTCCAGCGGGCCACCCCAAAAACCGCAAAAGCTGTGGTCCCCCATGCAGGCCGGCACGGGAACCCCCGGCCTTCCGGAACCGGTGACCCGGCAGATCTGGGGAGACTGGCAGATTTCTAGTGGTCGTAATGGTAGTCTTCGTGATCGCGGTAGTCCCGGTGGTGGTAATACCGGTAATCACGGTAGTCGCGGTGGTGGTAATACCCGTGATGGTAGTACCGGCGGCGGTAATCGCCGTGGTGGTAGTAGTAATGGCGCTTCATGGCTTCGTGCCTGGCAATTTCATGGCCTGCCACTCCGCCGGCAATGGCACCGAGAATGGGATGGTCCCCCATATAGTGCCCGGCGACCCCCCCCATTACCGCTCCGCTGATAGCTCCTATGGCATAGGAAGCGGCAGGAGCGGAAACCAGGACTGTGGCAGTCGTAACCGCCACCAGCATTTTTTTCATGATCATCCTCCTTATTTTGCTGTCGCGATCTGCGACCTGACCCGTACCCGTACCCGTACCCGGGCAGACACACTGCCGTGTACAAAACTAAAGCCCCAATGCACCCGGGGCTTTGTTCACTGAATGGCGGAGGCGGTGAGATTCGAACTCACGAGGGGCGTTAACCCCTGCCGGTTTTCCTTACCCTCCATGGCTTTCGCCACTGCATCTGCATTTGGGGTCTGGATCATGCCTTCACCCTAGCCACAAGCAGCTAGCCTTAGGTGGGAACCGTCTGATCTCTACACCTTCCGGATTTCTCCGGCTTGGCTCGGCGTTACCTCGACAGGTCAGGGGCTTCGCCGAATTTGATTCCTGCCACCGCTCCGGTTTCCCGGTGCGGGCCCGATAGATCAAGACCGGTGCAATCAACCACTCTGCCACACCTCCATGATCGGCAAGTGTAAAACAAAACCCCATGCCGGAAAACCTGCCATGGACACCGGCCTGCCATGCCCGGGACGGCCGGACC
>DAHXMJ010000006.1 GCA_027365525.1 Acidithiobacillus sp. | reverse complement strand
AGCCCAGCCGCTCGGGGTACCACTGTCCGGTGGAGGCCCCTATCTGGGCTTTCTGGCCTGCCGTCGGGAACATGTCCGGCAGCTGCCGGGCCGCCTTGTCGCGAAAACGGTGGACCAGGAGGGCAGGGAAGGGTACTGCCTGACCCTCCAGGCACGGGAGCAGCATATCCGGAGGGGACAGGCCACCAGCAACATCTGCACCAGCCAGGGACTGCTGGTGACGGCCGCTACCATCCATATGGCGGCGCTGGGCGCGGACGGCCTGCAGCAGGCGGCCTGGGAGAGCCACCGTCTGGCGCTGCGGCACCAGGCCCTGCTTCTGGAGATTCCCGGGGTACAGGGGATTTTCTCCGGTCCTATTTTCCAGGAGTTTGCCGTCCGCTTTCCCCTTCCGGCCCGGTACCTGCAGGAGCGTCTTCTGGATGCCGGGATTCTGGCCGGGATTCCGCTGCAGGACTGGGGGATGGGAGAAAGTGGCGACATGCTGGTTGCGTGCACCGAGCTTCTGGATGAGCGGGACCTTGAGGACTACGCGGCTGCGGTACGGCAGGTTCTGCGGGAGGATCGGCTGGCGTGGAACTGATTTTCGGGATGGATCACCGGCGTCCCGGACGGGAACCACCGGCCGGGATTCCGGAGTCCCTGCTGCGGCAGGGCCGGCTTCCCCTGACCAATCCGTCGGAGCTGGAGGTGCTGCGCCACTACACCCGCCTGAGTCAGCAGAATTTTTCCGTCGATACCCAGTTTTATCCCCTGGGTTCCTGCACCATGAAATACAACCCGCGCATTGCCCATGAACTGGCAGTCCAGCGTGGCTTTTCCAGACTTCACCCCGCCACGCCGGACCAGGCACAGCAGGGCCTGCTGCAGTGTCTCTGGGAACTGCAGGAATGGCTGGCGTCCCTGACAGGCATGGCGGCCGCCAGCCTGACTCCCGCGGCCGGAGCCCAGGGCGAACTGGCCGGTGTCGCCATGATCCGCGCATATCACCGGCACCGGGGCGACACGGGGCGGACCCGCTTCCTGATCCCCCAGGGAGCGCATGGCACCAATCCGGCCAGTGCGCGCATGGCCGTATTCCAGATCACGGAAATTCCAGCCGCAACGGAGGGAGATCTTGACCTGGAAGCCCTGGGTCGTGCTCTGGGGCCCGATGTGGCTGGTATCATGCTGACCAATCCCTCCGTGCTGGGAACCTTCGAACGCCAGATTGCAGAGGTCGCCAGACGGGTGCATGGGGCAGGAGGGCTGCTCTACTACGATGGCGCCAACCTGAACGCGATCCTCGGACGGGTGAAGCCTGGGGCCATGGGGTTTGACGCCATGCATCTCAATCTCCACAAAACCTTTGCGACCCCCCATGGGGGTGGAGGACCGGGATCGGGTGTCGTCGCCGTGGCCGCAGCCCTGGAACCCTATCTCCCCATCCCCCGGGTGGGCCACGACAGCGGCCGCTGGCGCTGGGAAACCGAACGGGACCATCCAGATAGCATGGGCCGGCTGGGTGGCTATGGAGGCAGTATTGCCGTGCTTCTGCGTGCCCATGCCTATGTCCGCCGCCTGGGGGGCACGGGCCTGCGGCGGGTCTCGGCCTATGCGGCGCTCAACGCGAACTATCTCCTGAAGGAGCTGCAGCGCAACGGCTATCGGGCCGCATTTCCAGAACGGCGGGCGGGCCATGAGTTCGCGCTTAGCCTGCAGGACCTGCGCGAAGCCACCGGCGTTCGCGCCCTGGATGTCGTCAAGCGCCTGCTGGATTTTGGCATTCATGCCCCGACGGTCTATTTCCCGCAGCTGGTTCCGGAATGTCTTCTGGTCGAGCCGACGGAAACGGAAAGCCGGGCGACCCTGGACCGCTTTGTTGCGGTGATGGCCCAGATCCGCCGTGAGGCGCTGGAAACTCCAGAGATCCTGTTCGGGGCACCGCACCACCTGCCGGTGAAACGCCTGGATGAGGCCCTGGCTGCCCGTCGCCTGGAAGTGGCAGGATAATGTCCACGCCGGGACGGGAGCGCCTTCTGGACCAGGTGTCCGGGGTACTGCTGGACAAGGAACAGGAGATCAGGCTGGTCCTGGCGGCCCTTCTGGCCCGGGGCCATGTCCTGCTGGAAGACCTGCCCGGGGTAGGCAAAACCACCCTGGCCCTGGCCCTGGCCCGTTCTCTGGGGATGGATTTTGCGCGCATCCAGATGACGTCGGATACTCTTCCAGGCGACCTGCTCGGCGGGAATTTTTACGATCCCGGCCAGCGTGCCTTTCTGTTCCGGCCCGGCCCTGTCTTCCACCAGGTGATTCTGGTAGACGAAATCAACCGTGCCCCTCCCCGCAGCCAGTCCGCACTGATGGAAGCGATGGCGGAGAAGCAGGTGTCCATTGAGGGTATCACCCATATCCTGCCGGAGCCATTTTTTGTCATCGCAACCCAGAATCCCCAGGAATACAGTGGCGTGTACCCACTGCCGGAAAACCAGCTGGACCGCTTTGCCGTCAGCATTTCCCTTGGATATCCGTCCAGGAAGGCGGAAGAACGCCTCCTGCGCGGCGAACGCGTGCATCTCGAGCAGCTGGAACCGGTGGTAAAGATGGAGGAACTGGCTGTCTGGCAGCGGGAAACCTCCCGCGTATTTTTGGGAGCGGAAATTCTTGCGATGCTTCTGGACCTTGCAGAGCGGACACGCAGGGATCCGGAACTCCGGACCGGACTTTCTCCCCGGGGGCTTCTGGCCCTGCGGGGCGTAGCACAGGCCTGGGCCTGTCTGGAGGGCCGGGATTATGTCCAGCCCGAAGACCTCCGGCGCGTAGCAGTTGCTGTGCTCGGCCACCGGCTGGCCGGGCGGGAAAGCGGTACAGGGGGCGTGCACCAGGCCATGCGGCTGATGCAGGAATGCTGGGGTTTCGTTCCCTGAAACCGGCACGGCGGGTCGTCCGGCTTTCCCGTGCAGGCATGCTGTTTGTGGGGTTTACCCTTGTAGTTGGGCTTGCAGCCGTCAATACCGGAAACAACCTGCTTTTTCTGCTGGTATCCATGATGCTGGCGCTGATGACCCTTTCCGGTCTTGCCGCCCTGGCCAACGTGGGAGGGGTCCGGGTGGAGCTCCTGCCCGGGCAGCTTCTCGACGCCCAGGCCGGAGGTCCGCTACTGTTCCGCCTGGACAATTCCAGAGCCTGGTCTGCCTGGCTGCTGGAACTGCATCTGGGACCAGAACATGCGGTACTTCCCCGTCTGCCAGCCCACACCGCGGCCCTGCTTTCTGTCTCCTGTCCTCCCCTGTGCCGGGGCCTTCCTCCGCTGCCACAGGTTCTTCTGGGGTCGTCGTTTCCCTTCGCCTTCGTCTGGCGCGGCAGGACGCTGGATCCTGGCAGCGAAGAAACGGGGCCTTGGGTGGCTCCGGCTCCTGCTCCCCAGGGGATTCCACTGGCAGACTACGCCGACCCTGGCCGTATTTGCGCCGGCCGTGCGGTGGGAAGTTTTGGAGATGTACTGGGTGCACGCCCGTGGAATCCTCCCGAACCCCTGCAGAGAATATGCTGGCGCCGTAGTGACTGGAGCCTAGGCGAAGACGCCATGCCCCGTCTGCCGGTTCTCGAAAGGGAAAATGAAAGTGGACCGGTCCGGATCCTCGACTACGACAGCCCTTCCCTGGCAGGGCTGGATACCGAAATCCGTCTGGAACACCTGCGGACAGCACTGGATGGAGCCGCGGCTGCGGGAGCCGCCTGGATACTGCGGACCGGTGGCGTCCGGATGGCCGGACACGGACAGGACGGGAAACCTGGTGCCCTGATGGCACTGGCACGGCACCGTCCTTACCCCGGCTATCCGTCTCCGGAAAAGCCGCGGCCAGGCTGGTGGAAATGGGGAACTGGCCGATGGTAGTCCGCGCATGGATTTCTCCGGTCCTGGTGTTTGCCATGGGGCTCGTTCTGGTCCTCGCCCTGGGCAGGACCGTCTTTGGGTGGCCCCAGATTTTCTGGCTGGGGGCCAGTTTCTGGGTTCTGGTCTCTTCCCGTCAGCGGGCGGTGCCCGGCCTGCCGCAGCGTTACCGCTTTCCTCTGGCCCTTGCTCTCACGGTCGCCGCTCTGGCCAGTGCGGGCTGGGGGAACTGGCTGTCCATGGCCACCGGCAGCCTTTTCGTGCTTCTGGCCTTCAAGACCATGGAACTCCGGCGGATGCGGGACATGTACCAGGTGGCCATCCTGCTGCTCCTCGGGTTTGGCATCGCTGCCTGGATACGGGTGGATCCCGCCCTAGCCTTCTATCTGCTGCTGGAAGTATTCCTGGCCCTGCTGGCACTTCTCTGGCAGGGCTACCGGGATGCCCTGGAAGGCCGGCCACATCCGGTGGCGGCAGACAGACATGCTTTTGTCCGGCTGGCGGTTTTTGCCGGGAGCCTGGTTCTGGCTCTGGTGCCGGCCATGGGAATCCTGTTCGTTCTTCTTCCCCGGACGCCAGAACCGCTCTGGCACTGGGGTGGTCCGGTGCGCGGGGCACAGGCCGGCTTTTCCCCCCGTCTGGATGCCTCCCATCTGGAGCGGCTGGTACAGGATCCGGCCATTGCCTTCCGGGCCAGGATCGTGGGCCCTGTCCGGGTGGCGGCCCGCATGTACTGGCCTGGGGCCATCCTCTGGTACGACAGGGGAGGAACAGGCTGGCGGACCGGCCAGGTGCAGGACATGCCCGTCTGCCCGTCCCGGCGCGGGACAGGGGGGCTCCTGTG
Source organism: Acidithiobacillus sp. (assembly GCA_027365525.1). Taxonomy (GTDB): domain Bacteria; phylum Pseudomonadota; class Gammaproteobacteria; order Acidithiobacillales; family Acidithiobacillaceae; genus Igneacidithiobacillus. The sequence continues at coordinate 22,831 of DAHXMJ010000006.1, read as the reverse complement.
GAAGCAGCAGATCCTGGCCAGTCCGGGAAACACCCGCCATCTTTTTGGCCTCGGTACACCAGTGGCCCTGGAATCCCGGAAGCCCGTCCAGCGGCTTCCGGACGGGACATGGGAACTGGACACCCTCCCTGCGGGTCCCTTCCGCTACACCGTCTGGTCCGCTTCCGGAGTGTCTGGCTGTCTGGGTCCGGCCTGGCAGAGGGCCGCCCTCCAGCTCCCTCCCCATATCTCCCCATCCCTGCGCATCCTGGCCGGCTCCCTGAAAAAGGCCGGACCGGCCGCGACGGTCCGGAACATCATGGCCTGGTTCCATGGCGCCTCGTTCCACTATAGCCTGAAAACCCCGCCTGGGTATCCCGGGGGACAGACCCTGACAGATTTTCTCCTGAAAACCCATTCGGGCTTCTGCGAATTTTACGCCGCAGGCCTGGCGACGCTGCTGCGTCTGGACGGAGTGCCGGCCAGGGTAGTGGTGGGCTACCGGGGCGGGGAATACGATCCCCTCGGAAATTTCTGGATTGTTCGCCAGAGCATGGCCCACGCCTGGGTACAGGCCTGGCTGCCGGGGCGGGGCTGGACACGGCTGGATGCAACGCCCGCCGGAACCGGTGCGGCAGCCGGTACAGGAAACGGGAACGCCCGGACTGCAGACCTCCTTCCCGCAGGGGAGCGGGTCTGGGACTGGGTGCAGTGGAACTGGCTCAACTGGGTGATCAACTTCAGCCCGTCCCGGCAGCTGCAGGTCTGGAAGATTTCCTGGCTCTGGGGTTCTTCTGCACTGGCGCATCTGCACTTTCCCCTCCAAGCGGTGCCGCAGCTGCCGGGCCAGCACAGGGAAAGCCCTGTCCTTCTCTGGGCTTCTGCTTTTGCGGCAGGGATCCCGCTGCTGGCCATCCTGCTGGTAGCTTTCAGAAAAAGGATTGCGGGAAGGGGGAAGGACGGGAATCCGGAGGAAATCTGGCGCCGGCGTGCCCTGCAGGCCCTCCGGCAGGCCGGATTGCGGGACCTGCGTCCAGGGGCAGAACTGGCCTGGCTAGACGGTCTTTCCCTGTCTCCGGAAGAGCGTGGGGCACTCTGGCTCGGCATCCAGCGGCAGCGGTATGCGCCACATCCTGGAGCCGCCGGTCACCAGGAACTTCAGGAGCATCTGCTGGAATCCGGGCTGCTGGGGGGCAGAACGAGGTGGCCATGGTCCAGGTGGAAGCGCTGATCGGCCATGGCAATGGTTCGTGGCCGGTGGGCGACGATAATGAGGGTTTTCCGTCCGCGGAGCCTTTCCAGAGCTCCGGCGATCCGCTCCTCACTGGCAGTATCCAGGCTGCTGGTTGCCTCGTCCAGGACGAGGACCGGACGGTCAAGATAGAGCGCGCGGGCAATGGCCATGCGCTGACGCTGTCCCCCGGAAAGATTGCTGCCATGTCCGGTAACAGGGCTGTCGAGCCCTCCGGTGGCCGCCAGAAATTCCCAGCAGTAGGCGGCCCGGGCAGCCGCTTCCGCACGGACCGGATCAGGATCCGGATCACCGTAGGCAATGTTTTCAAGAGCAGTCCCGGTAAACAGCACGGGATCCTGGGCCACAAAGGCAAAATTCTTCCGGTACCGGGAAAGGGGAATGCCGGACAGGGCCTGTCCGGAAATGCGGATTTCACCGGAGGAGGGGGTCAGAAGGCCCAGAATGATGCGTACCAGCGTGGTTTTTCCGCTGCCACTGGCTCCGGTAATGGCGGTCATGCTGTCCATGGGGATTTTGAGGTCCAGATGGTCGAGTATGGGTTCACCATGGAATTCCATGGTCAGCCCCTGGCAGGTCCATTCCCCCCAGCAGGGGGGCTCTTCGCCGGCCGGTTCCGGATGTTCCGTCGGCTGGTCCAGCCAGCCAAAAAGGCGGTCCGCGGCGGAAAGGCCCTGCTGGAGCTGGCTGTTGGCCGAGGACAGCTGGCGGAGTGGCTCGTAGATCATGCCCAGAGCGGTCAGGAAACTGAAAAAGGCGCCTGTAGACATCTGGCCGGAGACGACTTCCCGGCCTCCCAGATAGATGATGGCAGCGATACCCAGGGCGGCGATCATTTCCATGACCGGCGTACTGGCCTTCTGTACCCGGACGATGCGCATCATCAGGGTATAGTACTGCCAGGCCATTTTCTGGAAACGCTGGGTCTCGAAGGTTTCCGCCCCATGGGTTTTGATGACTTCCACTCCACGCAGGCTTTCCGAGAACTGGTCCAGAATGTCTCCCATCTGTTCCTGCTGCTCATGACCGCGCCTGCGGAGCTTCTGGCCGAAACGGATAAGCGGGTAGAATGCCAGGGGAAGGGTGCCCAGGCTGAGCAGCGCCAGTTCCCAGCTCATGTAGGAGACGACCCCCATCAGGGCCAGAATCTGGAAACCGGACAGGAAAAACCGGGCCAGTACGGTAATGCTCTGCTGCAGCAGGGTCAGGTCCAGACTCATGCGGGAGAGGGTACTGCCATGGCTCTGGGTCAGCAGGGTGGCCAGGGGCAGACGGAGTGTCTGGCCGTACAGCGCCTCGCGCAGCTGCAGGAGTACCCGTTCTTCCACCCGTGCGAGAAGGACAGACTGGAGGTAGTCGGCCAGGCCCTTGACGGCGTAGATGCCAATTACGCCCAGTGGCAGCCAGATCAGCATGCGCGCCTGGCGGGCAATGAAAATATGGTCCAGGACGGGCTTGATGTAGTAGGCCAGGGCGCCTGTGGCGAGACCGGAAAGGGCCATGCAGAGCATGGCCAGAAGGACAGTGCGGAAATGCGGACGGACAAGCCCCAGAAGCCGCCGGAAACTTGCGGACCGGAAAACCGTACGTCCGGGAGATTTCACTCTTCGAGGAGACCGCGCTTGTCCTGGACTTCGGCCCATTCGTCCGCATCGGGGAGTGCCGCCTTTTTCTGGATAATCGGGCTCCAGATTTTGGCAAGACGGGCATTGATGGCGGTAAATTCTTCCTGTCCTTCCGGCAGGTCATCGTCCCGGAAGATGGCTCCAGGGGGGCATTCCGGTTCGCAGAGAGTGCAGTCGATGCATTCGTCGGGATCGATCACCAGAAAGTTTGGTCCTTCCCGGAAGCAGTCCACCGGACAGACATCCACACAGTCGGTGTACTTGCACTTGATGCACGATTCGGTCACCACATAGGTCATGAACAGGGGCTCCTAAAGAGTGGGATGGTGTTGACGGACAGCGCGCCGCGCGTGGCCGGCTATTCTACCCCATGGGTGCTGCCGGGTGTACCTCCGGGGCAGTCTGCCCGGGGATTCCCCCTGCGGGATCAGTAGTAGACAGGGACCACTCCGGAGGCCATGGCCTGGATAGCCTCTCCGGCACTGACCAGCTGCGCCTGGGGAATAAAGGCCCCTTCCTCGAGACCACGCTTCTTGTAGCAGCCGGCGCATACCCAGACCTTTGCTCCATGTTCCACAAGATGGCGGCGCAGGTCATCCAGGGGAGGAAACGTGGGTTCCTGCAGCCCCAGAAGGTAGCTGTCGGCACGTGCCAGATGCACACCATCCAGGCTGAGGAACAGGGTTACTTCGTGTCCCCCGTCCAGGGCGTTTTTTGCCAGAACCATGCCGACTGTGGCGCGGTCCAGATCGTTGGCGCCGTGGGTGATGTTGACGAAAAAATGGGCCATCGGGAAATCTCCGGTCAGAACAGGATTATCCCATGGTAATATTCTCCAGACTCCGGATAAAGGGGAGACAGGCCTGGAAGGCTGCGTTACTATACAGCGTCCACTTTTGGACTACTTGTTAGATCTGGAGGATACCATGGCGGTTCTGGTTGGTAAGAAGGCCCCTGATTTTGTCGCCCCTGCGGTCATGCCCAATAACAGCATTGAAGAAAAATTCCAGTTCTCGCAGTACATCCAGGGAAAATACGCGGTACTGTACTTCTATCCCCTGGATTTCACTTTCGTCTGCCCGTCGGAAATCCTGGCGTTCAACCACCGTCTTGCAGAGTTTCACAGCCGCAATACCCAGGTCATTGCCTGCAGCGTGGACTCCCATTTCACGCATCTGGCATGGAAAAATACGCCGGAAAACAAGGGTGGAATCGGAAACATCCAGATGCCGATGGTCGCTGATCTCACCAAGCAGATCGCACGCGACTACGATGTACTGCTTGACGAATCCGTAGCTCTTCGGGGATCTTTCCTGGTGGACCGCGCTGGCATTGTACGCCACCAGGTGGTGAACGACCTTCCCCTGGGCCGGAACATCGATGAAATGATCCGCATGGTTGATGCCCTCCAGTTCTTTGAGGAGCATGGGGAAGTCTGCCCTGCGCAGTGGGAAAAGGGCAAGGCTGGCATGAAGGCTACTGCCGAAGGTGTTGCAGAATACCTCACACAGCACGCGTCGGAGCTCTGAGGTTTTCCTGCTGGACCGCGTGCTGCAGGCGGCATCCGCGGTCCGGTAAACTGCCGGGACGGGAACGCAAGTCCCGTTCCTTCAGTGGCAGCACTTGTCGTGAAAGACTGGCCCTGTCGGCAGATTTTGGACATCTTCCCTGTCCTCCGGTAGCCTGCCCCATGCGTGGAAAGGCAGGGATTTCCTGCTGCCGGCGCTACTGCAGCCGTTCCGGCTGGGTACTTCCCTTGCAGTACTTCCCCGGGAATGGGCACAGCCAGATGCCCCCTGGCGCACAGTCAGGCCGGGGGTTTGCCTGATCTGCTGCTGTGGTGGACAAGGCAGCAGAAGAACGCTGGCAGTGCTGTTCCAGGAGCAGATCCGTCTGCCAGCAAAGCTCTCCGGGAGGGGTTGCGGCATGCGCAAGGCCAGGGTTTGACAGGCTTCCTCCGTCATCAAGCTGTCACATTGCATGGATATAATAGGCCACGGCAAGACTCTGTCTTTCCTCCTCGTGTTGACCCCGATTCCAGCATCCCCCCAAGGGATGCTTTTTTGATTCTGCGACCGGAAAAAAGATCCATCTCCTCCAGGAAAGCCCGCAGGGCCTCCACGGGAACGGAATGCCGGCTGATGGAAACAGGTCCTGTCCGGGCAGTTGCGAAAAAGGGACCGTATGTGTTGACACTGCCGGCAGACGGAAAATGCATCCCCGTCCGTTCCGTTCTCAGGAGCAGGGGCCATCCGCCATGGGTGGAGAGGCTGCCAGTCCGGATGGGCAGTTTCTGCTGGGGTGCAGGGGATGTTTCCCCTGCGCGGCCAGAAAATGCCCGAATTCATGGGCCGGCATGGGCCTTCCCAAGACAAATCCCTGACCACGGTCCAGCCCCATCTCGCGCAGGCAGTTCAGGGCATCCAGGGTTTCAATTCCTTCGGCGGTTGCCCTGACGCCCAGCGCGTGGGACATTTCAATGATCGCCAGGACCATTTTTCGATGACGTACGCTTTCCATCATGGGGATCACAAAACTGCGGTCGATCTTGACCTGGTCACAGTCCAGTTCCAGAAGATACTGCAGGGCAGCAGGGCCCGTCCCGAAATCGTCCAGGGCGAAATGCACACCGATGTCCCGGCAGTCGGCAATGAGCTGGCGTGTTTTCCCGATGTCCCGCAGCGCTGTCCGCTCCACAATTTCTATGCAGATGCTATAGGCTGGCAGATCTGGGTGCTGGTCGAGGACGTTGCGAATTTCCTGGCAGAACTGGTGTCTTTCAATTTCCCTGGCGGACAGGTTGATGTGCAGGTCGAGGTTGAAGCCCGCCTGTCTCCAGATCTCTCCCTGGCTGCAGGCGCTGTGGAGGACCCATCTTCCAGTTTCCAGAATGAAAGGAGAGTTTTCCAGAACGTCCAGGAAATCTCCCGGAAGCAGAAGGCCTTTCTCGGGATGCTGCCAGCGCAGCAGGGCCTCTGCACCAACACACTCGCCATTCTGGAGCGAAACGATGGGCTGCCAGTAGAGGAGCAGTTCTGATTTTTCAAGGGCGCGGGGGAATTCTCCCCGGATAAACTGGCGATATTGGGTCTGGTTGTCGATTTCCACGTCATGGTGGCAGATGCTGTTCCCACCCATGGATTTGGCGCGGTACAGTGCAAGGTCGGCGTGCTGGATGAGCAGTTCCGGTTCCCCTGGATCCAGGGGATACAGCGTGGCTCCAACACTGGTGCTTACCTGTGCTTCCCTTCCATCAACCCGTATGCGGAGATTGAGAGCCTGCTTTACCCGCAGCAGAACCTGGTCCAAATGGGCAGAACACTGGATATCCCCCAGGAGCAGCACGAATTCATCACCGGCATAGCGGACAATTACGTCTCCGGAACCAAGGATATCCCGCAGACGGCTGACAACTTCCCGCAGCAGGCGGTCACCAGCGAGATGCCCCAGGGAATCGTTCACATCCTTGAAGCCATCGATATCCAGCATGACAACTGCCAGCAGGCGGTTGCGCCGACTGGCTTTTGCACAGGATTCCCGGATGCGGTCTGTCAGCCGGTAACGGTTGTAGACTCCGGTGAGGCTGTCGGTACTGGCCATCTGGTCGAGATGGTTGGCAAGTTCCATACGGTGCCAGGCCATCCCAAGCATGTCGGCCAGAACGCAGGCTGCCTGCAGCTGCAGACTATCCGGGTGGTGTGTACAGTGCCCAAACCAGGAGACGACCAGGGTGCCAATTGGCCAGAAATCCCTGCCATGCACAGGAATGGCAAGGCTTCCCTGCAGGCCAAGCTCGACAAATTCCTTTATGGCCCAGGTACTGTTTGGGTAGTCCGCCGTAAATACGGGAGCGTTCCGGGAAATGGCGGCGCCGCTGATCCCGTGTTCCAAGGGAAACGAATATTTCCCATAGGCCTTGTACTGCTCAGGCAGTCCATGGAAAAAGAGATAATGCTGCTGGTCTTCCTGCGCCAGGATGAATGCGGCTCCATCTCCCTCCAGCATATCCCTGGCGCTTGTTGCTACCAGTTCAAAATAGCTGGGAAAATCATGCTCGCGCGAGAGCGTGGCCAGTCTGTCCAGAAACAGCTTCAGGTCCAGGTCTACTTCACCAGACAATGCTCCCCCCAACTTTCAGGATTTTTCTTGCTTTATGGCGTAATGGTGCAGTTCCGCATCCCGGAGAGCATGGATCATGCCATAACACGGAATTTCCCCCCGGCCAGCTGGGGATGAAGCGTCTGTTTGTGATATTGCCGCAGCAGGAACAAGTTTTTGGGAACCAGATTTTTTCTCCTGCTGTGCGGGCTGGGGCGTGAAATCCGGAATGCGTAATTTTTCTGCTCCATGGCAGAGTGCACAGGAAATGGGCGTGGCTGTCAATCAGGGTGCATCTGTGCATCTCCCCGGCTTTGAAAGGGCACTCCGTGGGATTATGGCAGGACATCGCTTCGTGGACGTGGCTCCAGGATGGGATCTGGTGTCTGGCGAAATGGCATTCTGCTCTTCTGGGGGCGGCTGGAACAGGAAGAATGGGGCGGAACGGTTTTTTGTGGAGGTGCAGGTGGTACTGCGGGAAGCTGGCCGGATCCTGCCAGAAAGGGCAGAGGGTAGAGTTTCCCTGGTGTGCGCCCCCAGTGCCTGCAAAACCGGGAGTGGAACCAGAGATAACCGCTGGCCTCCTGGGGCTTCTGCGGGTCAATCCCAGTTGGCCTCATCTTCCATCTTTCCCTGACCGTCTCTGTGGCAGTTTTTGTGGCCGGTGTCCTCAACTGGCCGGAACCTGTCCGTTAAGGCGCATCTTCGCAGGAGAATATGCCGATAGATCCACCGGATTCTGTCCGGAATCGCAGGAGGCGCTGGGTTCCTGGGGAAACTGGTCTCTGGCACGGATACTGCTTTATCCGAAATCACATAACTAGATGATCATAAAAGGAGAATGCGCGATGCTGGAAAAGCCGATGGGCCGTCGGGACGCAATGAAAATGGCTGTTGCCGGAGTGGGAATGGCGGGAGCTGCCCTTGCAGGTGCGGGCCCTGCCATGGCTGCAGGTACGGCTGGGCACCATAGTCTGATTCCGGCAGGAGCTGCTACGCTGCAGGAGCTCATGGCTGGTCTGGACCAGGCACCTCGGCGGAGGAATTTCAGGACAGTGTCCATGATTCTTGCGGATTCCCGGCAGTGGGATGAAGAGGCCCTGAATCTGGTACTGCACTACCGGGGCGGTCCCAAACAGGTCTGGGACAATACAGTGCTTAAGGGACCATGGCTCAATCTCATGCGCAATGCCATGAACGCGCAGATCTGGTCGTTTAAGCACCAGGATTTTCTTGCAGTTTCCGCTACCCATGGTTCTGCCCATCTGGCACTCTACGATGACTTCATCTGGAGCAAATACCTCACCAGGTTCACCAGGGGTAAATGGACCAGGAATATCTGGTTACAGCAGCCACCAGAATCGCAGGGTAGCCCGGCCAATTTCGAGAATCCGCACGGGGTGTTCTCTCCTCACGACAACAGCATCCAGGTTCTGCAGCGGCGGGGTCTCGTGTTTATGGCATGTCACAATGAAGTGTGGGAACTTACCATGGCCGTGCACGGAAAAGGTATCAATCCGGACAGTCTCAGCCATGAACAGATGGCCGCGGAGTTCACCAACCACCTTATTCCCGGAACGGTACTGACGCCGGGTATTGTGGGTACGTTGCCGGAGCTGGCGCGTGCCGGTTTCGGCTATGTTGCTGGATAGGGACAAGAAAAAGATCCCTCCACCCATGGCATGGCGGGCGTTGCAGACTGCAGTTCCCAGCCCGAAAATGTCCGGAGAGGGCGGCCGTGTTTTCTGGATGGATGCCCGGTTTCAGGCATCCGCACGGGAGACGGCCCTGGTGGGAAATCCTTTGCACTGCCACCCGCAGCTGGTGGCAGTGCAGGGAAGGGGGCTGGCGGTTTACACTCCTTCTGCCCGTGCGTGGCACGGGCAGAAGGAGCACTCCCGACCCGTCCGTCCCCTGAAACTCGGTCGCCGTGGCCCTACACATTGTGCCCTGAATAGCTGCTGTCCACCCGGCCAATATGGTGCTTCTCCTGCCGGCTGCCGTGACAGGGACAATCCGCCCGCAGCCGGAGGTATTCGGCCAATGATGGAACTTTTTCCCCGTTTAGGCCATTTTTTGCACCGGGGCGCGTTACCGCCCCGAATGGCTGACATTTTTGCCCAAAAACGTCGACCATCCGAAAACGGCTTGGCCAAACGGTTCCACCAGTTCTGCGTTCACAGGCAATATCCGCTTGATAGTCAATCTGCTGATTTTTTATAAACTCGGCTATCCTGCGGCCTGCTAGAACCTGTAGGTCATCATTACCCGGTTGTACACAAAGGAGTGCTGGCCTGACCCCGGGAAAAGCCCGGCCGCACCACCATTTCCCACCTCTACCTGATCCCTCAGGCACAGTCCCCTGAACATGTTCTGGGGGAAATAGCTCACGTTAATGTGGGTCCAGTTGCTGTTTCCGGAAAAATAGGTGGTAAACTGGGAATAGCCGGCCGTTAACTGCAGTATCCCGGGCCGGATCCAGTAAGCCGCCCGTATCCGCCAGCCGTGGCCGGGGCCGACCCCTACCAGACCCTGTATCATCGAGTCCACATAGAGTGGATCGGCCGTGTAGCCGATAGTATAGGGCGAGATGATGGCGCCGCCGCCCAGGGCACGGACATGCAGGGGCGTTGCATCATAGCCCCACCACAAACTGCCATGGGGGAATGCCACCCCTCCCCGGATACCCCAGCTGGTACTGTCCACGCCCTGTCCCGGTTGCCCGAAAAGCGTGGTTCCGGTGACCGCAAATGCCTTGCCGGCACCCCATTCCCGGGTGAACTGCGCATCCACAAAGGGTTTGAAGACGAAGGATGTCGGCAGGGCGTAGTGGCCGCTCCAGTAGAACATGCTGGCAAACTGGTCGAACTGGTAAAACCAGGCAGCCGTTTTGGCGTGATGCGCGCGGTAGCGGATACCAAAGGCGAGCGCCCCGTTGGCAGGCGGAGTAAGGGCAGGCAGCACGTTGGGTCCGCCATAGAGGGAGTCACCACTATAGTGGCTGGGATAATAGAGGTTATCCCGGTAGAACCGGCCGGCAGTACGGTCTTTCCAGCGAAAAATCCGCAGCGCACGGAGCTGCAGGCCGCTGATGGGGTGCGCCTTCACGGTCACACCCTGATAGATGGCGGGGATCACCCGTCCACCGACCCGATTCAGCCACGGGGTGTCCACCAGCTGGTTGCCTGCCTTGATTGTGACCCGGGTGTCCTGATATTCCAGATAGGCCTGACCCAGCGCATTGACGGAGGAGCTGGTGCCCATGAGGGTTTTGTCGATTTCTGCTGGATTGCCGGGCTGGGTGCCCAGGGCGTTTGCAGTATAGAAGCTGGCGCCGATACGGAAGCCTGAGAGAAACGGCGCGGTGACGATATTGAGGCGCCCAGCCAGGGCGTAGGCATAGGCATTGACGGTATTGGGTGTGCCATAGAAGCGGCTGAAGTAATAGGAACGGATTTGTCCGTCAACGCGGCTTCCAGCAAAAAACTGGGACAGGGTTTCGGCCTGGGCGTTGTTGATAAAGGTGCCCAGCAGGCCGGCTGCTGTCACCAGCTGAAAGAAATGTCTCTGCATCAGAATGATTCCTGTATGTATAACATACTGTTTTTATCGTTTTATTGAAAAGGTGACGCAGTATGGTCATGCCGGGCGCGGAGGGATGCCCAGCCTGTGGACCGGCGAACCGCCTGTGCAGGTGCCCTGTCGCAGCTCCCCTATTCCAGCATGCTACCCTTGGGCGGGCTATAGCCAGTTTCCCTGAACATGGCCTGACCCTGTGGGCTGGTCATGAAGTGGATAAAGGCCATGCCCAGTTTGGGGTCAGGTGCGTCGGTGGGTACCGCTGCATAGAAGACGAGGGGCTGGGTATGCATGGTCTTGGGTTTTCCGTCCAAATTCAGGGTGAAATGGACTTTGCTGTACCAGTTTTTGACCATGGCCGGATTGCTGAGATTGATCTGGTCGGGCAGGGTGATATACGGCAGATGCAGGGATTTTACTGCACTGAGATACCCTGATGAGGCAGCCATCTGGCCACTCTTGAGGCGGGAAAGCAGGGAAGCTTCCGTAAATAGCTGCTGCTGGTTTTCTATGGGGCCCAGGATTTTTTTGGCGAGATCCGGCTGATGATAATATTTTTCCGCCAGCAGGAAGGTGAAGACAATATTTTGTCCTTGCGGATCGGTTTTCGGGTCTGTACGGCCAAAGATGACCCCCGGCTTCTGCAGGACCATATACCAGGGTACCCTGCCGGCCGCGGCTTTCCTGAAATCCTGGGCGTAGGGGCTGCTGGGACTGTAAGCGATGCACATGGCAGTACTGGCGACTGGATATGCTTCCTTGACCAGGCCGGCTTTCATCAGCACTTCAATGGGGCCGGGGGTGATGGAGACAAAGACGTCAGTACGCAGCTTGTGGGTGGCGATGAGACGGGCGAGACCGTAGGCGCCCTGACCTTCACCCTGATAGTGCACATTATGGGTTTTGGCGAAGGCCGGCCCAAGATGCAGATCCATGACGGCACCCATGGAGCCTGCGTAGGCGACATACAGGCCGTTGGCCATGGCCTGGGAGGACAACCCCAGCAGGGCGGTAGCGACAGCCAGTGCAGAAAATTGATGATGACGGTGTTTCACGGGTTATACTCCTCGGATTCGTGAAATATGGGAATAAATATCCCGGAAAACAAATTTTCTGTCAACAGTGTCCGTAAATTTGTCTAGCACATGCTGTGCCAGAAATTTGATATTTGACAGCGTGTGCGAAATAGGCAGATTGCCCGTTATTTGTCTGTTTTCTGACAGTGGATTTGTAATTTTTCATCCAGGAATAGATATGGCAGGATGGTCTTTTTTTGTCAGCGCACGAATATTGCTGGCGCATTATTTCCGCTAAAAAACATGTATTATTGCAGTTTTTTTATGAATTTTTAATATGTTGAAAGGGAAAATGCCGCAACCATCAATAAGAGTGGCAGCCAGATGGAAGATTTTCCTGAGAGGAACAGCTGGCCGCATAAAAAGCCATGCAGCCCTATTTTGTGCAGTGTGGCATGGTGCTGGCTCGGCCAAGGAATGGCTGGCCACCAGCTTTCCTCTTTGCCGGTGATCGCTTTTCGCAATGCCGGTGAATCTTTCCGGCGTGCCGGCTCCCGAAGCATTCGGTGAAGTGGAAGGAACTCTGGAATCGTGACGGCGGTTCTGTCGAAGGGCGGTGGCTGGTCGTTGCCAGGATAGGAGATCATGGTCCCACTCTTGGTGGGTGACTTTGCGCCGCGCGATCTGGTACCCGGCCTGCTGCAGAAGCTGGAGAGATTTCGTACCCAGCGGCTGCTGCATACAGAACAGGGGGTTTCCCTGTTCACACAGGGCCAGGCGAAGGCTTCAGGCCATGGCTGCCGGCCAGGCACTCCCCGGTACGCAGGCCTGAAAATGCGCAGTCCCGGTCCCGCCACCATTTTCCCGGCACATTCTATTGTTCCCCATCCCCCGCCTGGTAGGCAGCCAGAGGGGCATGATGCTCGTTGGCATACGTTTTGAGATAGGCCATTTCCCGCCTGTAGGACCCGACACCCCGGGCGGCGATCCATTCCTGTTTCATCTGTTCCGGGCCCGGGACCTTGAGGAGGGTGGTTGGCGTATAGGCAGCCTTCCTGACCGGGGCAGGGAGTCCTGCACCATGTGAAACCTGGTGATGGTTGTACCAGTGCATCCAGTCAGGGTTGAGATAATGCCCACTCTCCCCGGCTTCACGGCGCAAAAGGGTATAATTTGCACATTTCCCGGCGTTGAAGGTCAAACGCACCTGGCCAGGCAGGACCCGCAGGGGGGAAAAATCGGGATGGCCAGTCCAGATCCCTGAGAACACCCAGGCATTTTGGTCCCACTGCGACAGCGGTGGCAGCCTAAAAATGGCCTCCGTCGTCTTCAGGATGTTTACCTGGGAGTAAGGACTGGCTTCCAGATAGCCTTTTTTTACCCACGGACCCATGGCCAGGGCAAAGGTACGATGCGCATTGATGTGGTCGGCCCCCGACTGGGCATCGTCTTCGGTCAGAAACACCACCATGTGTTTCCACTCTGGTGTGGTGGAGAGATAGTGGATGAACTGGGCGGTGGCAAGGTCATTGTTGGCAACGTAGTAGTCGGGAGTGTAGTAACAGGGCGACCGCCCAGCCGTATGGTCGTCCGGCAGCCAGATATAGATGAAATGGGGGAACTGTCTGCCTGGATGCGCCCTGAGCCACTGGATCGCCATTTTCGCCCGGTAGCTGTCGAGGACCATGCGGTCCCAGCCGGGGAATCCCGTGGCCAGATGCTGTTTCATGGCCAGGGAGATGTCCCCTGCTTCTGCCCGGGAGACAAACTCGCCGAAGTCCTCAAAAGAGACGTGATGTTCCAGAAGGTCGTTAAAGATAAAAAGGCGCTGCGGATAGCTGATCCAGGGATTGGACCACTGGCCCAGCGCCGAAAGGTTTTTGTAAATGGCATATGGGTTGTCTACGCCCAGCGGGATCCCGCCCGTGCCCGTAGCACCGCCCGGAATGAGGGACTGTGTCCAGCCAGGGTTGGCTACGAGGCCACGGTCCGAGTAATACTCAGGCCAGGTGCGCTGGACGAAATCCGAGTCTGACGCGGCTGTGGTCCACTGGTGCCCCTGGGCTGTCACTTCTCCGTCGGCCATGAAATTGACGAAAAGGGTGTACCGGTCCGCCAGGTGGTAGAGGTTGGGGAGTTCTTTCGCGCCATAGAGATCAAGATGGGGATCAGCCCAGGCCCCCGCCCTGGGGTAGTCACCAAAGTCTTCATCGAAGGTCTTGTTTTCGCGGAGAATGAAGACCACGTAGTGAATGTGCCTGTGCAGAAATGCCTCACTCCTGGCGTCTGCGGCATGCCGGGCAGCGCGCTGGGTTGGGGTAAAGCCGTTGTTCTGCAGGGCTTTCTGTGTCCATGACGGCAGATAAGTGGCGATACCTGCCAAATCCACCTTCTGGACCAGCCCATCCATCATGTTGCCTACCCACTGGTGCTCAACGTTGGGACCAGACCCCAAACCCTTTGCTGCAACGATGTAGAGGGCATTGTGGGCTACCGCAAGCGCTGCGGGATACCAGCCGGTTGGAATGAGGCCCATAGGCTTCCCCGACGCCAGATCAAAAACGGCTACGTCGTTATTGCCCGCATTGGCCACGAAGAGCCTGCCGCCAGCCACCGCCAGGCCGTCGGGATAGCTGCCTGGGGGCGCACCGGGGTATGGACTGTCGACCAGATACCCGAGATTTTTCAGGGTTCGGGTATCCACACGGGCGATCCGGTCCACATTGGCCAGAGCTACAAGTACATCGGGACTGCCGGCAACCGCTGCCAAAGCGGCAGGATGGACGCCTGCCTGGGTATTGCCAGGTCCGGTTGGCGGACCGACCCGTACTGTACCCAGAAGGTGCATTGTCCTGGGGTCCACTACCGCCACTGCATTGCCACCCCAGAGGCTCGCCACCAGACGGCGGCCGCCATCCGCGAAGGCGAGGGCGGAAGGGTAAGGGCCTATGTTGAGATAATCCGTCTTGCCTGTGGCAAGGTCAATCCGGGCAAGACTGTTGGCCAGCATGCCGGTGACGTAGAGATGTTGGCCACGGGGGCCGGCTACGACGGCGTCCGGGTAGAAGAGGCGCGTCTTGCCCAGGTGATGGCCCTGATACCGGTACGGATATTGGGTATGGGGAAATGGCTGCCAGCGCAGGGGATAGCGGCGCAATACCTGCGGTTTTCCGTCCTTCAGAGCCAGTGCGACTACGTTGCCGCTGAATCCGCCAGCAGCGTACAGGTGCTGGTCCGGTCCCACCGCCAGGCCCTGGAAAAAGCTCTGATGGCCAAGAGTAGCATTTGGCAGCCCCGTTGCTGCCTTATCCCCATTTTTCCTGTAGGCGACGAAATGTGCCACCCGCTGCAGCGTTTTTCCTGCATACAGGGTAACCGCCTGGGTGCGTGTCGCCCCGTCATTCAGGACAGCAACATCTTTCCCGAACGGCACCACCTGGGTCACGAAGTTGGGGCTGCCATTGACCATTCCCACGGGAGAAACG
Source organism: Acidithiobacillus sp. (assembly GCA_027365525.1). Taxonomy (GTDB): domain Bacteria; phylum Pseudomonadota; class Gammaproteobacteria; order Acidithiobacillales; family Acidithiobacillaceae; genus Igneacidithiobacillus. Next base: position 7,797 of record DAHXMJ010000006.1, on the reverse strand, counting down.
ATCCGGCCGGTGGGAAGCACATGCGTGACCATCCCCCTGTCTGCCGCATTGACCGTGATGGCGGCAGTGATGTCGCGGGTCTTGCCATTGCCCGCAGCCATGGCCAGTGGGATCATGGTACACAGGAGCATGGCCCCGACAGGGATCCTGCTAAGCATCTGGCACTCCTTGAGTTTCACGTCCCGGCCTCCTCTATCCTAGAAATTCACCGTCACGCTACCGAATATAAACCTCGGCATGCCTTCCAGTACGGACAGATAGGTGTTTCCGTAATAGTCGGTATTGCTGAAACCTTTCGGAAAATAATGGCGATCCAGCAGATTGTCGACGTTCAGCGCGAGCTTCACGCTCTTCATGTAATCTGCATGGACCGGTATCGTGTCCTCTACACCCAGATTCAGCAGGAAGTAGGGCGGTATGGTCTGGCTGGTGGGTGTACCGGCAAACTGCTGGTTGACATACTCGCTGGAGACATATTTTCCGTTGATATGCGCATGCAGGCCGCGGTATCCCCAGTCGAGACCCACGTTAAACATGTTTTTCGGAACATTCGCCAGGGGCTGTCCAGACAGGACACCGCCGGCGTAGCTGGAGTTGAAGGAAGAGGTAAATACTGCCTGGTTGAAAGAGTAGTTGGCGGAAACCGACCAGTGGCCAAGAAGAAAGTGGCCGAGGCATTGCTCCAGGGCCAGTTCTATTCCCTCGTAGCGCGAACTGCCGCCATTGTAGGTGTTGCTCAGGCCGGATGCATTGGTATTGTTGAGAAAAGTGTTCTGGAACAGCTCCCGGTAGGCGTTGAGGCTGCCTGCGAATCCCTGGTGGCGGTAACGCATCCCGAGCTCATAATCCGTGGCATATTCCGGCTGCACGACTACAGGCACAATAACGTACTGGCCAGAACTGTTCTGTTCGGCAATATTGCCGTAATAGGCGGAAATGTTCGGAAATTTGATGTTTCGCCCCCAGGACCCGTAGAAGCTCAGGCCATGGAGGGGGGAATAGCTGATGCCAATGGTTGGAGACGTGAATGACTGGCTGTTCGCCACGGTTCCGCCAATCGGATAGTAGAAACCTATGTTGTCGGAGCTGGCCGTATCGGCATACAGGTATTTTATCCCTGGAGTGATATGCACCCTGCCGTCCAGCAGCCTGATATTGTCCTGGAGGTATACGGATGACAGCAGACGGGTGTCCCGTTCATCCCAGGCACTGTTGTACTGGGACACCTTCGGCATGGCATAGGATCCGTACCAGAATTCCGCACTGTGAAGCATGCCATAGGAAACATTGGCGCCGAGCGTTAACAGGTTGTGCGGCAGGATGAACTGCGCCTTGGGGGAAAAGCCCAGGACCGTGGAGATGTCTTCGTACAGATGATAGTCGGTGCCGTAGTGGGTTGCACCGAAAATGGTGCTCGGATCGTAGGTCGGAGGGACCGGGTAGGAGAGCCAGAACGGATAGCCAGTACCCTGGTTTGGAAGGTAGTAGGGCTGGCTGGCATTTTGGTCAAAAGCCGGATTCGCATAGGAAGTACGATGGTAGTTGTTGTTTTGCACGTATACTTTTCCGCCCAGGATCACATGGCGGCTGATCACGCTCCTGTCGCCCAGGATGGCCGTCAGCTCGGTATCGGCATTCGAGGTGGTGGAATAGTCCAGCGGCCACTGGTAGCTGTAGCCATACTGCTGGATCAGTGCCTGCGGCACAGTATGCGGCGTATAGCCCACGTTGTGGTTGACGATCACATACGCCGATATCCGGGACATGTTGTGGTCGTAGGGAAGAATCCCGGCGTAATAGTAGTTGGTGTTCTGGTTGCCGGAATTCTGCAGCCAGCCATTGCTGGTCTGCCGGTTGTAGGCGAACAGGGAACGGAAGCCATCAATGGAGCCGGTATTGAACAAAGCATTCCATTGAAAGGTGCCAAAGCTGCCGTAGCCCGTGCCCACGGCCCCGCCCAGGATCCTGCCCGGCTGGCGCGGCTGGTAGTTGATGGTACCGCCCAGGGAGTTGTACGAATTGACAGAAGGATTGTTGATTCCGTTGTAGATGCTGATGCCGGAAACATCGTTGAGGGTCAGAGGAATAGCGTTGCGGTTCGACGCCTGGTTTGTGGCCCCGCCATTGAACATGTCATTTATGGGGATGCCATCGAAGGTCTCGGAGAACTGCCCACTGTTGAAGGAGCGGAAGGTGATAGTGCTGCGTACGCCGTTGGGGCCGGTACTGTAGGCATTTATCGACGGCTTTGTGGCGAGGACTGTTTGGGCATTCTGCATCGGTGAGGCGCGACGCACCGTTTTATTGCTGATGACGTGCTCCGAGTAGGTAGCCTTTATGGGGACTTTTTTCTTGCTGCCCGTGGTTTTTGCCTTCTTGGCCACTTTGCCAACCTGAACAGCGGTTCCCCCAGCACTGCTGCTTCCTTGCGCATGGGCATCGGGTATCAGGACAGCCATTCCGGCGCCAGCTAGGGCCAGGAGCAGTGGGCGATAATAGAAATATCCCATAAATATTGCCTCCCAAGCGCAATTCTGAGTAAGCGTAATGGCATTCTTGGTGATAATAACGTGTCAATTTGACATTGGTGTGAAAGAAAATGACTTTTTCGTTTCATCAGTGCTGCGGTCGCTCCGGTGGTGGTACGGCAGTCGTAGGACTGGTATGTTGAAGAACAGCGTCTGGTCCCATAACCGCCACCGGGATCTGGGGCTTCCTTGCGGATAGCCGGTCCAGTACGGAAGGAAACCCCGTTCCAGGGGTGGGCTGCGTGCCACACCAGCCCGCCATCTCAAAGCCCGTATCTCTGGAAGATTTTTAAACCATGCCATAGAAATAGTAGTTTTATGGTCATCCATGCAATCATGCTGGGTTTGCCCAACACAAAATTTAACATTTTCGCATGTATCCATGTGTGGATTTTTTGCCAGTTAAGTGATAAGAAGTTTAATTCATATCGGAAATAGGGCATCAGTGAGAATCATGAAGACGCAAGCAGATAATGTTAAAATTTTCGGTATCGGCTGGAACAAGACAGGCACAACAACGCTTGGCAGGTGCGGGCAGATTCTTGGATACACCCATAAGACCTGTGATCAGAATCTGCTGGAGGATTACTGGATAAAAAAAGATTTTTCAAGAATCAGGAGCTGTGTTTCCAGTCACGATTTTTTCGAAGACTGGCCATGGCCTCTGATATATAAAGACATGGACAGAATGTATCCGGGGAGCAAATTCATTCTGACAGTCAGAAGAAATGAGCAGTTATGGTTAAAAAGTATAAAATCCCATTCCATGCGAACGCTGCCAAGGAATCACGAAAGAAATTTTTTGTATGGAACGTGCTACCCGCACAATGACGAGGCCAAATATATTTTGGCATACAGAAACCACAACAGGGAGGTGGAAGAATATTTCTCTGGAAGAAACAATGATTTTATTTCGGTGTGCTTTGAAGATGGTGACGGGTGGGAAAAGTTGTGCAGCTTTCTTGGAAAAAAAATACCTGATACAAATTTTCCGCACGAGAACAAATCCGGAAAAAGGGTTCGCGTGTTTTGGTATTTGAAAAATCTGCAACTCAGATTTTGTGAAAAAAACAAGTAATGAACAGGGTGTTACACACTTTATGGTACCGCAAATAGAAATTGTAGTTATCAGTCTTAAAAATTCGACTGACCGGCGTAGAATGATTTCTGAGCAGATGAATGATATTGATGTTGAATGGAGATTTTTTGATGGAATTGTAGTGGACTCATATCCGGACTGTTACGATTTCAATTATAGAAATAAATGGTTCGGATTTGATATGACTCCAGGAGAAGTTGGCTGCTTTTTAAGCCATAGAGAACTTTGGGAGGAGTGCTCTTCAGGGAAAAAATTGTACTGTATACTGGAAGATGACATTATACTTGGCAGAAATTTCCTTGACGCTCTTGTTTTTGCTGATAGATACAAGAAAAATTTTGATATGCTTCGCCTCATGCAGTTGCAAAAAAGGAGGTCGTTCAAAACATTTTCTGCGGATGGTTTTTCAACGTTAATGTTTCACGAGCAGCCAACTGGAGCTCAGGGGTACTTTATCAATCCAAACGCTGCAGCAATTCTTGCAGGACACACAAAAACAATAACGGAACCGGTTGATAATATTATGGACCAGTACTGGAAAACAAAATTAAATATATTTTGCATTGATCCTCCGGTTATTTCTGTGGCCGATTTCCCATCATGCATAGGAGATCGTGGATGGGACAGGCGGCCATTATGGTGTGGACTAAAAAGAGATATAAGAACCGGTCTCAGCAATGTCTATAGAATGGTATACAATTTTAACAGATATCGAAAATTTGCATAAACAATTTTATTGTTGCTGCTACAGGATCTTGTTTTTATTTGTTTGCCAAAAAAAATTGGCATCCCAAAGTGCCTGGTTTGCTCTTTTTGGAAACTTTTAGGGTGGACGCACCGGATGGGTGCCGCGATGTTTTAAAATGGAGGGTATGGGCATGGCGTCATGGATGCCACGATGGTGGATCGGCTGAAGAGGCCGCCGGTTCTTCTGGCGGTACAATGCCTTCCTTTTGCCCATGCCTGACTCTGGCAACGGCCCGCGCGCGCACCTGCAGCGTACACAGATCGATGGCTGCCGCCTGTTTCAGAGCCAGGGTGGCGCATTTCCTGGCGGATGCAGCGAAGACGTGAGCTGTGGAGACAGACCATACATAATTGGAATTGTCTTCGCCATTCAGGAAAATATATGAGTTAAGCCCTGGGTGCGGACACGCCAGGAAGCCGCACGCAAATACGCCAATGCAAAGTCACCTTCCCGGGCTGTCGCCGTCCGGGACTGGAAAACACGGGATCCGGTCATGCCTACCCCGTTTTCCGATGTCTCCCCTGCCAAGCGGCTGGGGAAATTTCTGGACTCGGAATGGTACAATACCCATTCTGGGTAGTCCGGACGGACGCAGTGAAATGCGGGGTTCCATTGCGTTTCGTCCGCTGAACAACCGTAGCCATTTTGACGGTCCCCATATTACGCGAAGAATTATACCATCAATATTGCACCGTGTTAAAAATTTCATTGAAAATCTAACCAGTTATTTGTACGCCATAACGTTAATTTCAGCTTCCTTAAAAAAGCCGATATATGGATATAGTTCATTGAATGAAAATGTAAAAAAATACGATTTCACGCTGTCCGTGGCCCCGATGCTCGACTGGACGGACCGCCACTGCCGCTATTTTTTGCGACTTATTTGTCCAAGCTGCGTACTCTATACGGAAATGGTGACGACGCCGGCCATTCTCATGGGGCGTAATCCGGAGCGGTACCTGGAATTTTCTCCCGAGGAGCAGCCCATAGTTCTCCAGCTTGGTGGAGATGAGCCGGAAGCGATGGCGAAATCTGCCATCCTGGCGAGAGAATACGGGTATGCTGGAGTGAACCTGAATGTGGGCTGTCCCTCCCCCCGCGTCCAGAAGGGACGCTTTGGGGCCTGCCTGATGAAGACACCTGGGCTGGTTCGTGAACTGGCAGATGCGCTGGCTGAAAGTGGAGTTCCCGTCAGCATCAAGCACCGTCTTGGTTTGGACCGGACAGAGGATTATGACCTGCTGGCGCGTTTTGTGGAGACCGTGTCGGCCGGAGAATGCCGGCATTTTATCGTGCATGCCCGGAATGCCTGGCTTAAGGGACTTAGCCCGTCCCACAACCGGCAGGTCCCTCCTCTGCGCTGGGACTGGGTTTCCAGGCTGAAGACCGATTTCCCCACCCTGAGGATTGAACTGAATGGGGGAATTCTGGACTTGGGCAGTATCGAGCAGCAGAGGCAGAAGGTAGACGGGGTCATGATCGGGCGGGCAGCCTATCATCAGCCCCTGTTTCTGGCCGAGGCTGAAATGCTTCTTGGCCGGCGCGACCGGCTGCCGGAACTGGACTGGCTGCTCCAGAACCTGGAGGGTTATGCTGCGCGGTGGGGAGAGAAGCTGCCCGCTCCCAGGCTGATGCGCCATATCCATGGATTATACCATGGGCGGCCGGGTGCCAGTTCCTGGCGGTGGCAGCTGGGAACCGCTACAGCACAGGAGACGGCAGCCGATTTTCTGCGCAGGGTGATGGTACCATTTTCCCGGGAAAATTCCTGGATGGACACGGAGGCGTGATGGACAGCCATATACCGGAGCCAGCCAGCTGGGTGGCATTCGACCTGGATGGAACCCTGACGGCTGGAGAGACCCTGGCGTACTTTCTGCGCGCCGTACTGGGTCCGCGCCGTTTTTCGGGCGCCCTTGTCCGGTCCGTTCCCGAATTTCTGGGCTATGCGCTCGGAACGGTTCCCAACTACGCCGTCAAGGAACGGGTTCTGACACGTACCATTGCCGGCATGCCTCTGGAGGAGCTGGAAACCCATGGGGCCAGATTTGCAGAGGAGACACTTCCGGGTCTGCTCCGTCCGGCAGTTTGGCAAAGGTTTGTCGCGCACCGGGATCGGGGGGACCGACTGGTTCTGGTGACTGCGACGCTTGGAATTTATGCGCAGCCCTGGGCGGAGGCGGCGGGATTTCATGCGGTGATTGCCACCGGCCTGGAGTGTGACCAGGGCCGGCGGATTACCGGCCGGCTGGCCGGGAAAAATTGTTTTGGGCCAGAAAAGGCGCGGCGCCTGCAGGAGGAATGCAAAATCCAGGTACTTGACCATGCCTATGGGAACAGCCGGGGAGACCTGGAAATGCTCCAGATGGCCAGGCATCCGGTGTGCATATCCCGGAAAAATGCCTTTGGCCGCCTTCTTACTCCCCTTGCGCCTGCCCGAATTCCCCAGCTGGGGTAAGATTTTTCCCCTGAAGCAGAAATTCCATGAATTTTTCGGCGACGGCGGAAAGCCGTTTGTTTTTCCGGTATACGGCGTGCCACTGTCGCAGGATGGGAAATCCCTGGACATCCAGAATCGCGATGTCTCCGGAAGCTGCCTCAGCGGCGACCGTATTGCGGGAAAGAACGCTCAGGCCCAGCCCTCCGGCAACGAGCTGCTTGACGGCTTCATTGCTGCTCATGGTCATGCGTACACGCAGGCGGATGTCGCGCCCAAGGAAGAACGTGTCTGCGGTCAGCCGGGTTCCCGATCCTTCTTCGCGCAGGATGAACGGTTCGTCCTGGAGACGCTCGGGGGGGATGGACCGCTGCCCGGCAAGGGGGTGTTGGGCAGGCGCCAGGACCACGATGGGGTTGTCCAGGAAGGGGCGGGCAACCCCGTCGATGCCGTCCGGCACCTGACCCATGATGTAGATGTCGTCCAGATTCTGCTTGAGCCGCTCCAGGACGCTGTCACGGTTTACGATTTCCAGGTGGACTTCGATGCCTGGGTGCTCATTGCAGAAGGATCCGACAAGCCGCGGGGCAAAATACTCTGCCGTGGAAATGATGGACAGACGCAAAAGCCCACGCTCCAGGTTGCGGTGGGCGTCCAGTTCCTGGCCCAGGCCTTCCAGACGCCGGAGAATATCCCGTCCAGCCCGGTCCACAGCCTCGCCGACCGGTGTCAGGTAGAGCTTCTTGCCTATCTGCTCATACAGTTTGGCCCCGGCATGCCCGGACAGCTGCTTGACCTGGATGGATAGGGCGGACGGCGTCTGGTGCAATTCCGCTGCTGCACGGGTCATGTTAAGATGCCGGGCTAACACCGTGAATATCTTCAGCTGGTGTAATGTGAGGTGGCGGATGGACAACTTTTGCTTCCATAAAAGGTAATGTTAACTACTTTTTACTTTACCTTATGAATCTATCTTTGTACATTC
>DAHXMJ010000058.1 GCA_027365525.1 Acidithiobacillus sp. | reverse complement strand
AAAAGCATGACATGGGGAATATCCGGCCGGTCTTCAATATAGTACTCCCAAGTGGCGTCGAAATTCTTGAGATCCTTCTGAATTTCCGGATGCGAATCCCACTGCTTGCCTACTAGCTGGATCCACTCCCGACTCATGAATTTGGGCGTCATGGTCAACTCCTATCAGGGCAGGGTAACACGTTTTGGAGCCTGGCAGGCCCCTCTGCGGGGGCTAGTTAGTCGAATCTGGGGAGCCCGCCAGCAGGTAGCGAAGAATACTGCCAGCCAGGAAGGTACCAAAAATGGCGGGCATGTAGGAAATCGTCCCGTTAACCGTTTTGGTCCGGCCTGCCGGGCCATTGCCGGGCAGTTCCCGTGGCGCTGGCGGCCGTGGCGTCTCGGGTGAATAGACAGTCCAGAAGCTTAGGGAAGCGCCTGCCCGGCGGAGAATCCCCCGGAGTTCCCGCGCAAGTGGACATCCATGGGTCTGGTTGAGCCGGGCAAGCCGCACCTGGCCGGGATCCAGGCGGTTGCCGGCGCCCATGCTGGAATAGACTGCCAGTTCGAGACGCTGCGCGGCATGGATGAGGCTCGCCTTGCAGGCAATGGCGTCAATGCAGTCGGCGAGAATTCCGGCACCGCTTTCCTCCAGAAGAGCGTCCGCATCTTCATGGCTGATAAAGTGGCGCAGGGCCGTCACCTGACATTCCGGGGCGATATCGGCTATACGCGCAGCCATGACCTCCACCTTGGGCATCCCGATGGTGGAATGCAGCGCTACCAGCTGGCGGTTGAGGTTGCTTGGGCTCACCAGATCGTGGTCCACAAGGGTCAGCCTGCCAACCCCTGCCCGGGCAAGATTTTCGGCCACATGTCCACCAACCCCCCCTATCCCGGCCACGAAGACATGGGACCTTGCCAGATGTTTGAGGGCGTCCTCCCCCAGGAGGATCTCTGTACGGACAAACGGGTTTTCCAGGCTGTTCACGGTAGACCTCCCAGGCAAAACAGTAATCGGGCGTTTTCAGCAGTTTTCCTGGCCAGCCCCTCGACTGCCTCTCCGCGCAGCGTGGCAACACACTGGAGCGTCTCGGCCAGAAACGCCGGTTCATTGCGGGCGCCACTGCGGCCGGAGGGGAGGTGGTACGGAGCATCCGTCTCCAGAAGGATGGCTTCTGCAGGCAGCGCCCGTACGGACCGGCGCAGCCGCAGGGCCCGCTCGTGGGTTATGGCACCACCCACTCCCAGGGACAGGCCAAGATCCAGCGCTTTTCCCGCCTGCTCTGGACTTCCGGAAAAGCTGTGGATGACTCCGCGGATTCCCCGATAGGAGCGCAGCAGCTGCAGCAGCGCCTCGGTGGCTCCCCGTGCATGCAGGATGACCGGAAGATCCAGACGCCAGGCAAGCTCAAGCTGGGCTTCCAGTATCTGCTTCTGCCGGTCAGCCGGCGGAGACCCCGGAGACCCGTCGAGCCCGATTTCGCCCACCGCCACTGCAGCACCCAGAAATGTCTGCAGGTACCCCAGCCAGTCCGCACCGGCATGCTGCACGTAGCCCGGGTGCAGGCCGTAAGCGGCCGACAGACGGTCTGGATAGCGGTCTGTTACAGTCTGCAGGCGTCTCCAGTAGCGCGGGCTGTACCCGGGCACTACCATGCGGTCCACCCCTGCTTCCCCCGCCCGGGCCAAAACCAGCGGAAGATCCTGCGCGAAAACCTCCTCATCCAGATGGCAGTGGGTATCCACCATACCGGACAATTCCTGCTCCATGCTTTTCCTGCTCTCCAGTGGCCGAGAATGCCCGACCGAAAGTGGGCCCTGTCGAGGCCGCAGATGCTTCACAAATTATGGACCATCCTGCATCCGGAAAAACAGGTCCCCTGACAGCCACCATCTGCCCCTTTCCACATCCCTGCAATACTTGACAGGATACCGATTGGTCGGTATTAGTGTGCGCATGAGCCTTACCAGTACCCGAAAATTGCGCAATCCCGAGCAGACCCGGATAGACCTGCTAACTGCAGCCTACGCCGAAATTCTGGAAACCGGATTCCAGGCGGCGAGCCTTGAGCGCATCCTGGCAAAAACCTCGGTGAGCAAGGGCGCCCTCTACCACCATTTTGGCACCAAACAGGAACTCGGTCTCGCCGTTGTGGAAGATGTCATCGCGCCACAGCTGGCAGAACGATGGTTCCGCCCCCTGGCCCAGGCAGAGGATCCCGTGGCCTGCCTCAGCCAGATTCTGGACGAAAAAATCGAGGCTGCGGACGAAAATCTCATCCGCTACGGCTGTCCCCTCAACAACCTGATCCAGGAAATGAGCCCTCTGGATGAGCAGTTCCGGCAGGGACTGCTGCGCATACTGGAACAATGGATTTCCACCATCAGCAGCGCTCTGGCACAGGGACAGGCCAGCGGCAGGGTCCGTCCTGATATTGTTCCCGGAGAAGCTGCACTGTTCATCGTCGCCTCTATTGAGGGATGTGTGGGGCTGGGCAAAAATGCCCAGTCTGTCCAGAGCTACCGGACGTGTCTCCGGCAGCTGCAGCGCTTCATTGGATCCTTGGCAGCCTGATTCCTGTTTCCGGTGCCGGCTGTAGGACAAGCCCCTATTTGCCACCTATACCGAT
>DAHXMJ010000040.1 GCA_027365525.1 Acidithiobacillus sp. | reverse complement strand
CAGCTATTTGCCACGCAGTGGATGTATGATTACAACCATGACCGCCCACACATGGCCTTGGGTGGTGTCACACCGAAACAGCGGCTGGCCATGGTCGCATAACTCTACTTCTGCCCCCAACTAAAAATGGGGGGATTACCGGCCCACTTAAAGATCATGCCCGCCCAGCCATCAAAGAAACACCCTGAAGGCCTTGATGCCTTAGAAAAGCATCAAAAGCAACGCGCAGACCATGGACCAGTAAAGACTGGGATATGATTTTGGAGCGGCCTGCTGGTAGAGCGATGGAGGACCACCGTGAAACCTGCTGATCCCACCATCATTGTCAGCTCTCCGCCGGTCAGCGTGGATGTCACAGTATCACTGATATTCCGCACTTCATATGCCATCCACGGCCGGCTGATATTGCATGTCTACTGGCCGCTCCCATGCAAGAATCCCTGCACGGAAACGGTCAGGCTATTAGCCACTTTTTTGGCCGTGCAGGGATATCACCACTCATCCTTGAAGTACATATCAGCGATAAAAGGCCAAAGAGACTGGGCCCCAAAGAGCATCCCGCAAAACAGAAAACTCAGGACAAACCCTATTGCCACGACACACCTCCTTTGTGGATAACCCTTCTTCCCCAATCCGGGAAGCAGGTTCACAAATCATAAAATAAAATTACCTTAAGATCAACATATGTGTATATCTTGTGATTTATCCTATCCTCATCCCGATGGCGCAACTGGAAGTGCGCGCATAGATAGGCCTGCAAGCACCAGCCGTGCCGTCAATGCATCTCCTGTCAGCACGCCAGAAATAGCATCTAAGGAGAGACCATGCAGAAAATTGGACCCCGTTGTCACCATTCGAGAATGGCGCGATCTGCCACCAAATGGCGGGGCTGGTGCCATAGCCAAGCGGGCTAACGCACTACTGTTGCGTGGATGGGGCAACAGGCTATAGACACTCAGGTCAGATACGCGGCATGCACCCCAAGGGGCTGATGGCTCCGAGCTGCAGATTGCCCTGGGAAGCTGTCAGGTCCGCACTGAATCTGACATGACAGTTCCAGTCGCACCCGTTCGCGCTGCAGCAGCGTAATGGGCCGCATGACGTAAAATTTGCATGCATTTCTCTGCACTCGGGGGTGCTTCAGGTACCCCTCATGGCGCGCCGCACCTGATGCAGGGGAATCCGGTATTCACTCTGCAAGTGGTCTACCTGGAGCGTGACGTGGTGGATACCAAAACGCTGGGCCAGCATTTCCGTAAGCCGCTGGCGGACTATATGGCATTCTCCGTGGCAGTGTGGGTCACCTGCCACCAGAATATGGGCAGAAAGTGCCGTAAACCCGGAGGTGACTTCCCAGACGTGCAGATCGTGGACCTGTCGGACTTCCGGATCTTTTGCCAGCACCCTTCCAATGGTATCTGGGCTGATCCCGCGTGGGGCTGCTTCCAGGAGAATGCGCCCGGACTCCCGGAGTAGCCCTGCGCCTGATCGCAGCATCAGTCCTGCAACCACCAGTGCCACAAGCGCATCCAGACGGTACATATGGGTCCAGTAGATCAGAATCCCTGCAGCGGCCGTAAGAATAAAGGCATACAGATCCGAAAGGATATGCTGGAAACTTCCTTCTACATTAAGACTTTCTCGGTTTGCCTTGCCCATCGCCCAAATAGCCATAAGATTCACAACGATCCCTGCGAGCGCCACCCAGGTGACAGGAAGCCCCTCAACCACAGGTGGCCAGACAAGGCGCCGAATTCCCTCGACCAGAAACCAGCCGGACAGGGCTACAAGGGTCAGGCCGTTGATCTGGGCACTAAAAATCTCTAGGCGTCTGAGACCAAAAGTAAACCGTCCTCCAGGCGGCCGCTGCGACAGTCTCAGGACGGCAAGTGACATAGCAATAGCCCCAGCGTCCGTAAGCATGTGCCCAGCGTCGGAAACCAGGGCCAGGGAAGAAGCCAAAAGCCCTACTGCTACCTCCACCCCCATAAAGGTGAAGAGCAGAAACAGGGCAACCAAAAGGTAGCGCCTGTCTGCGTTGGGATTGGCTGGGTGGGTATGGCCGAAGTGACCATGATCATGACTTCCATGTCCATCCAGATCCTGTTCGTGTACATGGCCATGAGCCCAGTTAACTCCATGCTCACGCGAATGGTCATGTGTCATGCTGTATCCTCCGGCCCATCGACGCTGTCCGCCCGCCACCTGCAATGTCATGCCGTGCAGAAGGCAGGTACAGGCATGTCATCGCTGATGGCGAAAAGGCACGGCTGACTGGTTGCCCGGCACTACAGACGTTTTCTCCGCCTGAAGAAGTAGAGAAGCGGACGCTTCCCGGCAAAAGAAACATTAATGCCCGTTCTTTGTCCTGCTCAGGACATGGCTCCATAGCCGCCGGAGCACCAGTTAAAAACAGTACCAATATGCTTCCATGTTAGGAAAAAGCAGAATTGTCCGTCAACGAGCCAAGCCATGGCCACGTGCTGGACGGCTTCTTCCTGCCTGAGGGGTTCACGGTCAGGTCGCCGCTTTCCTTGAAACTGGCAGGAGTTTCCTGTTTGACCGGGATTCCACGGATGGGAAAAATCCAGATCCGGGGAAATGCCTTTGGGGACGAACGGAATCAGGTCCCAGCCTGGCTGTCCCCAGAGGTCGTAATAAGCGCACCCAATTCCGGGGGCATCCTGGAATCGATAGGTAGCACCAGAAGAAGAATTTCCCTGTCCGGTAGAGGATAGAAAACTGCCTGGTGTTCTGCACAGCGGATGCAGATTTCCATGTTGGCGCATTCCCCGAGCTCATGGGTGATATGTACGGCCAGCTTGGCCAGTGCTGCAGTGGTTACACCAATAATGCCAGGCTCGGTCACCAGCCCGCCGGCGTCAAGGAGAAGACTGCCATCTTCGGCCACAAGGGCAAAGCCGGCCAGGCCGGGCATCAGGTCCTGCAGCCTCCGGTACAATGCGTTGAAACGTTCTGGTTTCCACATGGAAAATTTCTCAGAGACGAGGTGGAAGCTGATAATTCATGCTTTCCAGAAGATCTGGGCCGCATTCAAGATCTCCAAACCAGTCCAGAAAAGCCGCCACGGTATCCCGTCCCCGGAAAGACGCACCGTGCTGTGGGACGATCCACTCCACATCAAGACCTCGGACCATTTCCGCCCACAGTCGGCAAACTTTCCTCCCTCCCATGTAGCGGCGATGAAAACCGTTCATGCCTGACGCCTCACGGTGGGCAGCAAAAGCCCCTGCCCCATGGATGCTGGTTCCGGCATCAGCGCCACTCACCATGTTGGCGCCCACATCTCCCGTAAACAGAATTTTGGTTACCGGATCGTAAACATGAAAGTTGCCAACGGCATGGAGGAAATGGGCAGGAAGCAGTGCAAGAGGAGCTCCTCCTACCTCGATCCACATCCCTTCGGGAGGAATGGCGTTCAACCGCCCGCTGGTTGTCCCTCTGGTACAGAAATGGGGCAGGAAGCGGGTCCATTCCTCGGCAATCAGGATTTTGGCATCTGTTATCAGCAGCCAGCCGTTGGCAGAAGCAACAATATCGGGATCCTCATGGGAAGCAAAAACATATTTGAGATGCGCAGGTAAAAAATACTCTGCCATGCCTGCGAGCAGTTCTTTGTACGTCAGGTTTCCACCAGGATCTAGCAGTATGCCTTCCCCATTGTTGACAATGAGAAACTGGTTGGCCTGGATCCCATCGCCCGTGACAAGGTCAGTAAAGGCTACGCATTTATGCTGGCCATCGCCGTAAAGGACTACACTCATATAAATACCTTAATATCTGCAGTTATTCTATGGTACGTTTCATGGCTCCGCCTGTCAAAAAGAGCCTAAACACATGGAGTTCTTGGGCCTGCAGTCAAGGCTGTCTGTCTGTCCGGGTAGGAACAATGGCTCTGATGTAAAGTGCTGCAAGGAGAACCATGGATTCCATTTTTCAGGCAGGGAGATGTTGGGCCATATCCCTCCCGGCAGGAATGGAAATGTCCACACACAATGTCATAACATGTGCCATGTACCTGCATTTATGGCGCCTTCTCGGAAGTCGCGAATTTTCCCGCCTTTCGAAAAATAACCTTTCCTTTCCTTCCTTCTCCGGAAAGTGGCCATGCCACAGGAACGCGCCCCGCGAAACGGAAAGCGTTCCACCGGAGCTGGTAAACGTCTATCAGGGTTCGGTCTACCGCTGTCCGGAGCTTGGAATAGCATGGCGGACCGGCGGCCAGGCCCGCCGGCACAGCGGTGCAGTCATCGGGGCGTGGAATCCCCGGTCCATTTCCCTGTCCTCCTGGAAAAATGCGGCGCTTGAACATGCCCTCAGGAAGCAGCTATCCGCAAAATGGTCCCCCACAACTGTCTGGGGAGGAATGAACGGCTGGTGGGAGAAACATTTCTGGATTGAAGGCATCCTCTTCCCGCAGGCCACAAGGATTGCAGACCAGTTTGGCCAGAACGCCTTCCTGTATCTGGATGGATACCAGGTAACCCTATATGTGGCCGCGGGGAAAGGTATCTATCTTCCAGTTCTGCGTTAATTTTCTTCCGGAGTGAACAAGAAGCGCTCGTGCTATACTTGAAAAGTACGGTATTGGCAGTTCCATCATGCTCATGCACATTCCCCCAAGATGATGATATGGAGGATTCCATGCTTGTCCTATCTGCCCGAAGAAACCCGGCTTTTTTGCCAGCCGGTCCATCCGGAGACATTACTCTCGAATATGCTTCCACTTCTGAACTGACCCACGATCTTCAGGTTCCTTTTCAGCTTTTTGAGCTGCTCTGCCGATGCCACGGCAATGACTACAAGGCCAAGCGCTGGATCGAGGCACGGCTTGCAGAAGTCAATGGACTTTCTCTGGAGACAGTTGAGCGATACCTGAATTTCATGCTGAAAAATTACCTGATGTCGCAGGGGCTTCCGCCTTCTGGCCTGCGAATCGAAATGCATTCCCGCTGCAGCATTTCTGGCTCCACCAGCACGCTGCCGCCTTTTGTTGCCAAAGAAATGTACTGGAAGGAAATGGCCGGAGGCGCACTCTGACTCCAGCCTCGCGAGGAGAATCGCTGCCGGCCGGTAACGGCCCCTCTTGCATTTCTGGCAGGGGAGACAGCAGCAGAACTGTAGCTCCTGTCCCGAATCGTGGGAGAGCATGCGGGGTTTTTCCGGCATGGCAGGCATGGGAAAGTGCGGGATTTCTGCAGGACCAGAAAGCAGAATGCCGCGCGTATTTCTGCAACGGTGCCACTGGCATGATGTGTATACCACGCTGGTTTTTGCGGAAGACCAGCCCCTACGGACAGCCCCGTATCAGGAGGATGTGCCTGTCTCGCGAAAGAGCCCCAAGGGCATAAAAAAGGCAAGGAACAGGGCTGGAATGGCCGCGACAAAAGAAAGCAGGAAGAAAAGGGTAAACCCAACGTCCCGGACAAGAAATCCGCTGTAACTGCCTGCCACCGTTGAAGCCAGGGACATCAGGGCAGAGCCAATGGCAAAATGGGTGGCTTCAAACCCCTTGCGGCACCGCTGCATCAGAAAAACCATTAGAACCGCCGTGCCCAGCCCGGCAGCTGCCTGTTCAAAGGCAACAACCGTACCTACCCAAAAAAGTCCCAGTTTGGACCACGAAAGCCAGGCATACGCCAGGATGGCGAAAGACTGAACAAATGTCAGCGGAAACAGGCTTCGCCGTAGCCCCCAGCGGGAGATGAGAATTCCGCCGAGCATAGATCCCCCTATTCCGGTGAGGGTCCCTACGGAACCTGTCAGAATCCCCCGTGCAACCAGTCCGTACCCAAGGTGGTTCAGGAAGGGCGTTACCATGGCAAACATCAGGGCATCACCCGCACGGAAAAGGAGGATGAATGCCAGTGCCCATAGAATGTGGTTCTGCCCCCAGTAGGTGGAAATGGCGTCCCGGACCATTTGCCAGCGCTGCCCGCGTGGAGAGGCAGCGGGAAGTGGCTGCGGCAGAATTTTCCGGTGCCAGAACGCCAGCCCCCACAGCATGACGGCTGCGGTGACAAAGCACGCTTCCCAGGAGATCCACCCTGCGAGAATGACCAGGGCACCATTGCCAACCAGCATGGCAACGCGGTAGGCAGCTACCCGCAACCCCGAATACGCGGCCTGCTGCTCTGCAGAAAGCGTCTGGATGTAGTACCCGTCCACGGACATGTCATGAGTGGCCGACAGTACTGCCATTAGCGCAAACATCCTGAATGCCAGTCCGAGATCCTGGGTCTGCGCAGGCCAGACCAGCAGCAGAGCCGCCATTCCAAGCAGCCCTTCGAGGATCAGTAGCCACTTTTTTTTGTGCCCGAAAAGGTCGATCAGGGGGCTCCAGAAAAATTTGAGGTTCCATGGAAGCCCCAGTAGCGACAGTAGTCCTATCAGCGGCAGGCTCGCACCCGCCGCAGTAAAAAACTGTACCGATACCTGCTGCACGAGGGAAAAAGGGAGTCCCTCAGCATAGTAGATACTGGCCACCCAGGAAGTTTTTGTCAGCAATTGTTCAGGAAGTGGCATTCCGGTTTTGGCAAAGATTGGGCAGTCCAGCTGCTGACAGGGGATTATCGCACTTTTCCATCAGTCCTGCGGGGGGGCCTTGGGTGTCTGTGACAATACCCACCGTGCAAGAATCTGCGCCTGCTCCCTGGTAACATCCTGGGCCGGCATGGGCATCATCGAACCCCAGCTGCCCGAAATTCCGTGTCTAATGGCGTGTTCCAGCGTCTGCACGGCTTTGGGATCGTTTCTGAACCGATAGGACACCCAGGCAAAGGCTGGCCCCATGACCCGGTGCTTTATCGAGTGGCAGATAAAGCAGCCGCTGGACCTTGCCAGGGAGCGGGTCTGGGCCATGTTGACTGCGCCCAAGGGAGCGGCTGATTCACCCACCTGCCCTAGACCTTCCGCACGGGAACTGTCTGCGCGTCCGCTGGATGAAGCACCATCCGCTACGGCAGAACCCGCAGCTGCCGATCCAGCATCCTTGTGGTTTTCCTTTCCGGAACAGCCTGCCAGCAGGCTTGCGGCACCTGCGGCCAGAAGAAAAAGGACGGCAGGATGAAGAGAAAATATTCTGGACATCATCTGGTGCAGCTCCCTACGGTATATGGCAGGCAACCGGAAAATATCCCATCGGGGCATTCCGGGAAGAACGATTTCTGAATGGATTTAAGTGAAAGAAAACGGCCGCCCGGCCCAGGGGGCTGGCGGCCGCAAAGCGGATGCTGAAGGCTGCAGGTTCCACCTGCAGCCCAAAACGGTCCGGATCAGGAAGCTGCGCTGGCAGCCGATGCGGTACTGCTGGCACCGGTGCTGGGTGCCGCAGATTCCATGGGCGCCGAGGAGGCCGTACCAGATGCACTGGAAGCCGCTGAAGATGATTCCGTCGCGGAAGAACCGCTGCTGGCAGGAGCACTTTCTTGCTTTTTGGCGCATGCGCTGGCAAGGGCGATGACACTGGCAATGAGAACAACTCGAGCAACAGGCTTGATCTTGCTGACGTCTAACATGGTTTTATCTCCCTCTGTAAGGATGCGCAACGGAAAACCCGGATGCTTTGTTACCTGGGAAAATCTAGCACCATCCACGGTGGTTGGGCAAGCCGGACAGGAGCAGGCGGCCCTAGTGGCCTGGCACCCGCCCTTGTCTTCCGGATCCTATACCGTCTCCAACACGCTGTATTGAGTATAATCGCATAAGGATGTATTTTTTATGATCCAGTTTCAGACGAGGAGCAACACATGGGAGCAGGACTACTTGAGGATACGGGGGAGGTGCGGGCCATCCGGCTTCAGCAGATCCGTGACCAGATCAACCCTGACCGCTACCGGCGCTCTCCGGCACGTGCCCTGCTCTGGTACCTGGTTGATGGCACTCTTTACCTCTGCGCGGTAGCCGGGGCCCTGTTCCTGCCCAGCTGGTGGGCCCAGCTGCTGGCCGGACTGGTCACCGGTTCTGCGGTTGCTTTCATGTTTGTCTGGGCCCATGACGCCGCCCACGGGGCCCTGTTCAGCAGCCAGCGGACTGCCCGCACTCTCGGGACCCCATTCATGCTGCCTTCCTTCAACATGTACAGACTCTGGGCTCTTGGCCATAACCGTGTCCACCACGGGTTTACCAGCCTGACCTCTGTGGACTGGATCTGGCGCCCATGGTCACCCTCCGAGTACCACCAGAAAAGCGTGTGGCAGAAGATGCTCTACCGGCTGGAACGCACTCCCTATACCTGCGCCCTGCACTATTTGTTGCGCGTCTGGTGGCCCGGCATGGTTGCGTACCGCGGGGATGCACGCAACCGCAAGGAATTTTTGGTCGACAAGCTGGTCACACTTGCCTTTTTTCTGGGCTTTTCCATTTCAGCACTGCTGCTATCCGGCTGGTGGGGATGGATCTCTGCGGTACTCCTGCCCTTCATTGTTTTCAACTACTATATCGCGCTCTTTGTTTTTCTCCACCACACCCATCCGGAAGTGCCGTTCTATACCGAGAAAAACGAATGGTCTCCCTCCCTGGGCCAGCTATACTGCAGCACCACTGTCCGTTGCTCAAGGATCACCGAGATGATGATCCACAACATCCTGATCCATACCCCGCACCACGTGGATCCCAGGATTCCCTTCTACCACCTCAGGGACGCCTACGACGACCTGCAGAAGCACTATGGACCCTACATTCATGAAATGCGTTTCAGTTTCAGGGCCGTCCGAAACGTCTTCCTGCAGTGCCAGTTGTACGATTACGAGCATCACCGGTGGATCCGTTTCCGCAGCGTACGCCAGTGGCTGCAGGAGCAGGCGGCGGAAATTGCCGCTGGAGGAAGGACAGCCGCTCCAGGAACCGTTACCGGGTCGGGACACTAGAGGCAGGACAGGCGCCTTCTTTTTTCCCCGGGCAGGATAATGTGGCCGCGTCGTGCTACCTCGTGGCAGGGCCGTCCGGCATTCCGTAGTAGCTCCGGTACCAGGACACAAAACACGCCAGACCATCACCCAGTTCCGTACGCGGAGCAAATCCCACCTGCCCGGCCAGTTCCGTCACGTCTGCACAGGTTGCAAGGACATCGCCCTCCTGCATGGGCAGCAGCTGTAGACAGGCCTTGTGGCCAAGTGCCTTTTCCAGAATCTCTACGAATTCCAGCAGTGCAACCGGCCGGTGACTGCCGATGTTGTAGATCCGGAAGGGAGCGGCGCTCGAGGCAGGATCCTCAGGCCAGTCCTCATGTGCGGAGGGGGGAAGCCCGGCAAGCCGGGTCACTGCTTCCACGATATCGTCTATATAAGTGAAATCCCTTTCCATGGCCCCATGGTTGAAGACCGGAATCGGCTCTCCCGCAAGAATTTTGCGGGTAAAGCTGAAGTAGGCCATGTCCGGCCGCCCCCAAGGCCCATAGACCGTAAAAAAGCGCAGGCCTGTACAGGGAATCCGGTACAGGTGGGAATAGCTGTGGGCCAGCAGTTCCCCCGCCCGCTTGGTGGCTGCGTACAGGCTCACGGGATGGTCCACTGGGTCGTGCACACTGTAGGGAAGCCGGTTGTTTGCCCCATAGACTGAGCTGGAAGAGGCAAAAAGCAGATGCTGTACTTCCTGGTGCCGGCACCCCTCTAGGATGTTCACAAAGCCGATGAGATTGCTGTCCACATAACTGTTGGGGGCTTTCAGGGAATGCCGGACTCCGGCCTGGGCCGCCAGATGGATGACGGTGCCGAAGGGGGTCTTCGCAAACAGTGCCGCTGCGGCTTCCCGGTCCGCAAGATCCATCCGCTGGAAACCGAAAGCCGGATGTCCTTCGAGCTGGGCCAGCCTGGCCCGCTTGAGCGCCGGATCGTAGTAGTCATTCAGGCTATCGACACCAAGTACTGTGTGCCCTTCAGCCAGGAGTCTCCTGCTCAGGTGGAAGCCAATAAATCCGGCGGCTCCCGTAACCAGTATACGCCCATCCATCAGTATCCGTTCTCCTCCAGCCACTGCAGATAGCGGGGGACACCCGCCCCGACCTCCAGAAAAGGGCTGTCATAGCCCGCTTCCCGCAGTCTGGACATGTCGGCCTGGGTAAAGCTCTGGTACCGTCCATGCAGGGCATCCGGCATGGGAACGTAGGAGATGATCTGGCTAGCCTGCAGTGCGGGCAAATCCCGCCAGTGCCCTCCCCTCCCGCCCTCGATGCTGTTCACCACCGCAAGGGCTACCTCGTTGAAGCTCTGGGCCCTGCCGGTTCCCACGTTGTAGATGCCAGGACAGGGATGGTCAAGAAAATGGAAATTGACGTCCACGACATCGTCCACATGAATAAAATCCCGTTTCTGTTCCCCATCGGCATAACCGCCACTTCCGGCAAAGAGGCTCACCCGTCCATCCCTGTGGTACTGCCGGGAGAAATGAAGTGCCACCGAGGCCATTTTTCCCTTGTGAAACTCACGGGGACCATAGACATTGAAATAGCGGAAACCATGCACCGGTGCCTGCAGGTGCTTCCAGTGGGCCCGGACGTGCTGGTCAAACTGAAACTTGCTGAATCCATAGACATTAAGTGGCCTTTCGGCACTCCGATCCTCCGTGAACCGTCCAGTCATGCCATACACCGAAGCGCTGGATGCGTACAGGAAAGGCACCCGGTGCTCCTGGCTCCAGTGGAAAAGCGACCGGCTATAGGCAAAATTGTTCTCCATGACGTAACGCCCGTCAGTTGCCATCGTGTCGGAGCAGGCACCCTGATGGAAAATCGCATCAATCTTCCCCAGTTTCCCTGCCTGCAGCAGGTGCAGAAAACTGTCGGCCTCGAGATAGTCCAGAAAATCGAGGTCCGCGAGATTGCGGAACTTGTCCGCCTTCTCCAGATGGTCTACCACCAGAATCCGGCTGTTTCCCCTCTGGTTCAGGCCCTGAACCAGATTGGAACCGATAAATCCGGCACCTCCCGTAATGACATGCATGACTGGACACCCTCCTTTTGGGCTATGATACCAGAAACATTACTCTTGGAGCCTCCATGCAGGACAACGCCTTGCTCACTGCTGTCGTCCTGCTTGCCTGTTCCGTTCTACTGGTCGGGCTGGCGCGAAAGCTTCGCCTGCCGCCCATTATTGCCTACCTTGCGGTCGGAATGCTGCTGGGGCCCCATGCCCTGGCCCTCGTTCCGGACGAGGCCCATACCCGCTATCTTGCCGGCTTTGGTGTCGTCTTTCTCATGTTCAGCATCGGGCTGGAGTTCAGCCTCCCACAGTTCCTGCGCATGCGCCGCCTCGTTTTTGGGATGGGCACTGCCCAGGTAGTTCTGACAGCCGGCGCATTTCTCCTGATGGCCCTGCAGATCCGTGGGCTCGACTGGCAGGTGGGAGTAACCCTCGGCGGTATTCTCGCCATGTCCTCTACCGCCATGGTAGTTCGCGCTCTGGGAGAACGGATGGAGGTGCAGAGCCGGCACGGACGGATTGCCATCAGCATCCTCCTGTTCCAGGATCTGGCAGTTGTTCCCCTGCTGATCCTGATTCCGGCCATGGGCGGATCCGGGGCGCATCTGACCCACGCTTTCCTGGTTGCCGGCGCCAAGGCGGCAGCAGTTCTGCTCCTCCTCCTCGTCATCGGGCGGCCTGTGGTCAGCCCCTGGTTCCAGTGGGTCGCAGCCAGGAAGTCCAACGAACTGTTCATGCTGAACGTGCTACTGGTGACACTTGGCCTGGCATGGATCACTGAAAGGGCTGGACTCTCCCTGGCCCTCGGTGCCTTTATTGCCGGCATGCTTATCTCTGAAACCCCGTTCCGGTACCAAGTGGAGGCGGATATCGCCTCTTTCCGGGACATTCTCCTGGGGCTTTTCTTTATTACCATCGGCATGTTGGTGGATGTCCCCGTCCTGCTCGCCAATCTCCCTTGGGTCCTTCTGCTGCTGCTCGCGATCCTAGTGGTCAAGGGAGGGATGGTTTGGCTGCTCTGCCGCCTCGCGGGCTACGAAGCCGGTGTTGCCACCAGGACCGCCATCGTTCTGGCCCAGGCCGGAGAATTTGGCTTCGTGCTGATCGCCCTCGCAACCCAGAAAAATCTGATTCCTCCGGAGGTTCTCCAGCCTGTGCTCGGGGCTATGCTGCTGTCCATGCTCCTGGCACCCGTACTGGTCCAGTACAACGGCAAAATTACCAGATTCTGGGTTCGCAGCTACCGCAACAGCCGGGAACAGGGTCTCGATAGCATACGCAATAGTGGCCTGCGGGAACACGTGATTATCTGCGGATACGGACGCGTCGGCCAGAGCATTGGCCGGGTACTGGAAGATGAGGGCGTTCCATTTCTCGCCCTCGACCTGGATCCTGCCCGGGTACGGCAGGCCCAGACAGCCGGAGAATCCATTTTCTATGGGGACGCAAGCCGGCGGGATGTCCTGCAGGCCGCCGGCCTGTTACAGGCCCGTGCCCTGGTCATCACCTACCGGAACGTCAAGGAAACCTTGCGTGTGCTGGCCGTAGCCAAGGAAATACGAAGCGACCTGTCTACGGTGGTCCGGGCTCACGACGACAGCCAGATTGCCGTGCTGGAAGCTACCGGTGCCGACGAAATAGTCCCCGAAGTCACGGAGGGAGCCCTGATGCTGGCCACCCAGACCCTGCTCCAGATCGGTTTTCCACTGAGCCTGGCCATCCGGCGGGTCCGTCGCTTCCGCCAGGAACGGTACCGCTCTTTCCGGGGCAATTTCTGGAGCAGTTCCGAACCTGGTGAAGATCTCCACTCCCCGCGCATGCGTTCCATTCCCCTGGGCGACACTGCATTTGCCCTCGGCAGGCGTCTGTCCGACCTCCGCCTCGAAAGCCTCTCCATCCAGGTGGATGCGGTGAGGCGCCACGGCATCCGTGGGCGCGACCCATCCCCGGAAACCCTGCTGCGTCGAGGCGACGTACTGGTGCTGTTTGGCCGCCCGGAAGACCTCGACCGGGCTGAGCGCTTTGTGCTTGGCGGCAATGAAACCGATTCCCATCCCTGATACCACAAGAGGAGGACACCGGATGCGCTGGAGCCGTTTTATGGAACATGGGCAGGAAAAACTGGGCATCTGGAAAGACGGGGGACTGCTGCATCTGGCGGATCTTGACCCAGCCCTCCGCCCCAACCATCTCGTGATGGCCGGCTCCGCGGTGGCCAGCCATCTGGACTGGCGCCTCCGCCATCTCCGCGGTATCCGGCTGGTGGATCCGGCCACGATCCGGTTTCTTCCACCACTCCTCGGCCACAGGGTCCTGTGTGCCGGCCTCAATTATCGGAGCCATGCCGAGGAAACCGGACTGGAAATCCCCCACCATCCCACGTTTTTCCTCCGCCATGAGGACAGCCTCGCTGGTCACGGCGACTTTCTCCGGATTCCGGAAGCTTCCTCCCAGCTGGACTATGAGGGGGAACTCGCTGTTATCCTTGGCCGTGAATGCCATGGAATCATGGACAGGGAGGATGCTCTGGCCATCATCGCAGGCTATACCATATTGAATGATGGCAGCATCCGGGATTACCAGTTCCGAAGCAGCCAGTGGACACTGGGAAAAAATTTTCCGGCGTCGGGGGCCTGTGGCCCCTGGGTCACCAGCGCGGAGGAAGTGCCTGCAGGTGCAACAGGGCTCCGGGTAGAGACTTTTGTCGGCGGAGAGAGGCTGCAGTCCGGAAACACGACCGACCTGATTTTTGATGTGGCCGACCTGATCCGGGAACTGGCGAGCTGCATGTTTCTAAGAGCCGGTGACCTAGTAGCAACTGGCACTCCTTCAGGGGTGGGATTTACGAGAGATCCTCCCCGTTTCCTGCGTCCGGGAGACCGCTGCCGGATTGAGATCGAGGGCATTGGCGTTCTGGAAAATCCTGTCACCTGAAGGTATTCTGCCCCCCGCAGTCTATTCGAGGTAGGTATAGCCCTGCAGGCCGTCCCGGTACTGGCGAAGGAACGCCTCCCGCTCCATGGCCGGGACCGTGCAGCGTTTTTCAAGTTTTTTTTCAAATTCCCGCAGGAGGGCATCGGCAGAAAACTGCACATGGCGCAGCACTTCTTCCACGGTATCTCCTGGCACCGGCTCCTGCAGGCGCAGGTTTCCATCTGGCTCGCAAAGGACATTGACCGCGTCCGTATTCCCGAACAGGTTGTGCATGTCTCCCAGAATTTCCTGGTAGGCCCCGACCAGAAAAACACCAATCCAGTAGGGTTCCTCTGGCTTCCACGTATGAAGCGGCAGGGCAGGACTCAGACCATCGGCTGTCACATAGGCATCCACCCGCCCATCTGAATCGCAGGTAATGTCCTCCAGCCGTGCCCTCCGCCCGGGAGCCTCCAGCAGCCTGTGGACGGGCATGACTGGAAACACCTGGTCAATGGCCCATACGTCTGGCAGGGACTGGAAAAGAGAAAAATTCACGAAATACTTATCGACCAGCTTTTCGTCCAACTCGTCCAGAATCTCACGGTGCGAGCGCCTGGAGGGATCCAGCTGGGCATGGATACGCCAGAGAAGATGGGCGTGGAACCGCTCGGCCATGGCACGCTGCGCAAGGGTCAGAAGTCCCAGGCTGAACTGTTGCTGGGACTCACCCATGAGAAAAAGGGCTTCCTGGTAGGTTTCCATGGCCACCAGAGCAGAGCCAGAATCAAGACGGCGGAGCAGGCGTCCCCAGGGCGCTAGGGCTCCGGTTTCTCCGTCTGTTTCGGGCAGTTCTTCGCCGGCGGCTTTTTCCACATCAATGATG
>DAHXMJ010000029.1 GCA_027365525.1 Acidithiobacillus sp. | reverse complement strand
AGCACCTTGAACTCTACCACCAGAAGGCTGAGGAGGAGCTGGAATCCCTGGAAAAGATCTCCCAGGCCATGGGAAACATCGAGACACGCATCCACCAGCTGGAAGACCATCTGGCCCGTCTGCGTGGCCAGATGGAGCGGGTAGAAATGTGTGAGAGCCGACTGACAGCAGTATTGGGTACCGGTTAGGCCTGGCCGGTCAGCCGCAGGAATTTCTGCTCCAGCATGTCGGGACTCTCGGGGTTTTCAGGGTCTAGCCCGATACAGCTGACAGGGCATACCTCGACGCACTGCGGCGAGTCGTAGTGGCCAACGCATTCGGTGCATTTCCCGGGATTGATGACGTAGATTGCGTGTCCCATGCGAATGGCTTCGTTGGGGCATTCAGGTTCACAGACATCGCAGTTGATGCAGGTGTCCTGGATCTTGAGGGACATGGGTCTGCTGCTCCTTCCTGGGTCTGGGGGTGGAAAGCGGAGGTCAGGGCTGGGAGGGGTGTCCGGCTTTGTCCCGGACACCGTAGCGTCTGTACAGTGCTTCCGCGACTGCAGGCTGTACGAAGGCGCCGACATCGCCGCCCAGCCGGCTGATTTCCCTTACCAGGCTGGCAGACAGGAAAGTATACGAATCTGAAGTCATCAGGAAAAGGGTCTCGATTCCGGCATCCATGCGGTGATGGATGGATGCCAGCTGGAATTCGTGCTCAAAATCCGAAATGGCGCGGAGGC
The DNA here is from genome assembly GCA_027365525.1 of Acidithiobacillus sp. Lineage (GTDB taxonomy): Bacteria > Pseudomonadota > Gammaproteobacteria > Acidithiobacillales > Acidithiobacillaceae > Igneacidithiobacillus. The sequence goes on along the minus strand of DAHXMJ010000029.1, from coordinate 15,822 downwards.
CCCGGAGGATGGTGCTTACCTGTTCTTCCGCCAGCAGATGGATCAGCAGACCGTGAAAGGGACGGACGCGGACTCCCGGGATGTGACCAAGGGTGGCTTCTGCAAGGGCAACGCGTTCTTCCAAGGGGAAAATGGGGTGCTTCTGTGTTTCGGCGGCAACTGCTACGACTATTTCGTCAAAAAGTCCGGCAGCCCTGCGGGCCAGATCCTCATGGCCTCGGGTAACCGGATCAAAGGTGCCCGGATAGACCACCCGGCGGGCTGCTGTCTGGCTCATCGGTTCTCCGGCTGGTAATGGAGAAGGGCATAATGGCTTTTGCCACAGTGTCCCTGGCGGTGGATGCTCCATGGTCCAGGCAGTTCCTCGGGGGACCACTGCTCTGCTGCCGAAGTTTCCAGGTACACCCACCCCTCCGGACGCAGGGGTCCGTTTTTTTTCAGGATATATGGTGCGAGGCGCTGTGGCCAGCCCCCGCCAAATGGGGGGTCCAGCAGAATCAGGTCGTAATCCGCTGTCCGGTTCCCGAGAAGATGAAGCGCATCCCGGTCTACCAGGGAATCAGCGTCCAGGCCGCAGTGCTGGAGATTGCGCAGAAGCCCCTGGCGGTGCCCGGGATCCTTCTCGACAAAATGCACCATGCCGGCGCCGCGGGACCAGGCTTCAAGGCCAAGGGCACCGCTGCCAGCAAAAAGGTCAAGAACATTTGCGTCCGCAAGATGGGGGCCAAGCCAGCTGAAAAGACGCTCGCGCACGATGCCGGGTGTAGGGCGGATGCTGCTGTCCCTGGGGGTCCAGAGATGGCGTCCCCGGCAGCGCCCGGAAATGATCCGGATGCTCACGGTTTCCCGTCCCCCCGATCCTGCAGATTGTTCCTTGTCGCCCTTCGGGAGATAATGGGGAAAGTCATGTCTGGAGGCTGGCCTGAAACCATGGTTTTAGAATGGTTGAAGCGTAACAAAAGCCCTGCCGCAGGGGAATCTCCCGAGTCTGCAGGGGAAGGTGATGGGGCTGTGTCCGCATTTCCCGCGGACCCTCCGGAAGCCAGAAAAGGCTTTCTGTCCCGCCTGCGGGAGGGGCTGGGCCGGAGCAGGGAACAGCTCGTTTCCGGCATGGAGCGGATCCTGCTGGGCAGAAAAGCCATTGATGGCGAACTGCTGGAAGATCTGGAGGCTCTTCTGCTCCAGGCAGACATGGGCATGGAGGCGACGCGCCAGATTATGGACCAGGTCATCCGGCAGGTGGAGCGCCGGGAGCTGACCGATCCGGTAGCCCTCAAGTCTGCCATCCGGGAAGCGCTGCTTGGGATCCTCAGGCCCCATGTCCAGGAGTGGGTCCCCACGAAGGGCCAGACCCAGGTGCTGATGCTGGTGGGTATCAACGGGGCAGGGAAAACCACAACCATAGGAAAATTGGCAGCCCGATGGAAGTCGGAGGGTTTCAGCGTTCTTCTGGGTGCCGGCGATACATTCCGGGCGGCGGCAGTCGAACAGTTGCAGGGATGGGGACAGAGAGTGCAGGTGCCGGTCATCGCCCAGGGCAGTGGGGCCGACAGTGCTTCCGTGCTGTTTGACGCCTTTTCTGCCGCCCGCGCACGGAGCATCGATGTCCTGATTGCGGATACGGCCGGCCGTCTGCATACCCAGGGCCATCTTATGGAAGAACTCAGGAAGGTCAAGCGTGTGCTCGCCAAGCAGGATCCATCGGCTCCCCAGGAAATCTGGCTGGTGCTGGATGCGGGCACGGGCCAGAATGCCCTGCGCCAGGTACAGCAGTTTCATGAGGCTGTGGGGCTCACAGGCATCTGCATTACCAAGCTGGATGGTACGGCAAAGGGGGGGATGGTCGCGGCCATCGCCAGCACGCTCCCGATTCCGATCCGTTTTGTCGGGGTAGGCGAGGGAGTGGACGATCTGCGGCCCTTTGATGCCGAGGCCTTTGTAGATGCCCTTTTTTCGGGGTCAATCGCATGATCGAGTTTGTCAATGTTACCAAGCATTACCCCGGGCGCCGCCATGTTCTGCGGGAAGTAACCCTGCGGCTTGGCCAGGGAGAAATGGCCCTGCTCACGGGACCTTCCGGATCTGGCAAGAGCACCCTTCTCAAGCTGCTAACCCGTCTTGAGGATGTGAGTCACGGAACCCTCATGGTCGGCGGCGTCGATTTGGCCATGCTGCGGCGCCGGCATATTCCTGCCGACCGTCGCCGGATTGGGGTCGTTTTCCAGGACCACAAGCTGCTCATGGACCGGGACATTTTTTCCAATGTCGCGCTTACCCTGCAGGTGGCCGGAGTGTCGGGCCGGCAGGTGGAAAGCCGGGTCCGTGCTGCCCTGGACAGGGTTGGTCTCGGGGAGCGCTGGAGAGAATTTCCTGAGACTCTTTCCGGAGGGGAGCAGCAGCGGGTGGGAATTGCCCGTGCCATTGTCCATACCCCCGAAATTCTACTGGCGGATGAGCCCACCGGCAATCTGGACCCTGCCTTGAGCACGGAGATCCTGGATCTGTTCCGGGATTTCCATCACCATGGGACCACTGTGCTGGTGGCAACACACGACCAGGCACAGGTAGAGCGCCTTGGCATGCCGGTCCTGCACCTGGAGCACGGGCGGCTGATGGTGCCAAAGGAGCTTTCGTGAACCTGCATGCCCGCACCCTGGCCCTGCGCAATGCCCGGGATACCCTGCTCCGGCAGCCCGCCGCGACGGTGCTGACCATCCTCGCCCTCTCAGTGGTTCTGGCCCTGCCTGTCGGGCTTTTTACCGTTCTGGGGAACCTGCAAAATCTTCTTGGCCACTGGCGTAACCAGGCACAGATTTCTCTCTATCTTCACAGGAACGCTGGTCCTGTGGCTGTCGCAAGGCTGCGGGCACGCCTGGAGCGCAGTCCGGGTGTCGTAGGCGTACGGTATGTGGGCCAGACCGAGGCCCTGGCAGAATTTCAGCACTATTCAGGGATGATGGCAGCCATCCGTACCCTTGGAGAAAATCCTCTTCCTGCCTCCCTGATCGTGGAGCTCAATCCCCTCGCCCAGAGTCCACAAATCCTGGAGGCTAGCGTACAGCGGTGGAGCCGGGATCCTGCCGTTGCGAGCGCCCAGTCGGACCTCCAGTGGGTTGCGCGGCTGCAGGCGATCGTTTCTCTCGGCACCCGGGCGGTCTGGGCTCTGGCCTTTCTTCTGGCACTGGGGGCTGTGCTTGTCATGGGAAATACCATCCGGCTGCATATTGCCCAGCGGCGGGATGAGATTGATATCAGCGCCCTGGTGGGAGCCACGCGCAGTTTCATCCGGCGCCCGTTCCTGTACCAGGGACTGATCCAGGGTGTTCTGGCGGGTGTCCTGGCCTGGCTTATTGTGATGGCTGCCATCTGGTATCTTCAGGGCCCGGTAAACCGTCTGGCCGCCCTTTATGGTACCAGGTTTCCTCTGGTCAGCCTGACTCCTGGGCAGGGTATGGCCCTGGTTGCCCTGAGTGCCTTTCTGGGCTGGCTTGGTTCCCGGATAGCTGTGGGACGGCGTCTCGACAATACTTTCTCTTGAAAAACACGGACCGGACATCCACATAGCCAAAAAGTTCATGGTTCCGGGGCAAAAACAAAACCTTCTCCCTTTTTCCTGGTCTAACCCGGGTGTGGGAGCGCGGAGGATTTCAATGAACGATTTAGCAGTCATGAACAGGGATCTGGCCAGCGTTGATGGAATGTCGGCCTACCTGCGCTTTGTCAATGCGCAGCCACTTCTGGGTGTGGAGGAGGAGCAGGACCTGGCCAGGCGGCTGCGTGAAAATGGTGATGTGGAAGCAGCCAAACAGCTGGTTCTGAGCCACCTCCGTTTTGTCGTCCGTGTGGCGCGGGCCTATCGGGGTTATGGCCTTCCCGAGGCGGATCTGATCCAGGAAGGCAATATTGGGCTGATGAAGGCGGTCCGGCGTTTTGATCCGGAACATGGCGTGCGCCTGGTATCTTTTGCGGTGCACTGGATCAAGGCCGAGATGCACGAATTCATCCTGCGCAACTGGCGGATTGTCAAGGTGGCGACCACCAAGGCGCAGCGGAAGCTGTTTTTCAACCTGCGTTCCAGCAGGACAGAAACGGGATGGATGGACCAGGAGGAGAGTGCTGCCATTGCCAGTGATCTCGGGGTAAGCCAGGGAGCCGTTCTGGAAATGGAAGGGCGCATGGCAGGGTACGACTATTCCCTGGACTATGATGCCGGGGATGAGGAAGGCCATAGCCGGACCTTCGAGCTGGAGGACCCTGCGGCTTCTTCTGTCGAGCAGTTCATTGACCGGGACTGGGACCAGCACCGCCAGGAAGGATTGCGTACCGCTCTTGCCGCTCTTTCCGCGCGGGACCGGTATATCATTGAGCACCGCTGGCTCAGTGAGGAGCCCAAAACCCTGCAGGCGCTTGGAGACGAGCTTGGAGTCTCTGCGGAGCGGGTCCGTCAGCTGGAAAAGAGCGGAATCGGGAAGTTACGCCAGCATCTGCTGGAACAGCCGCAGGCCTGAGAAGGAATTCCCTCCTGTGGTCTGCTGGCGGGTGGTCCGGGCGGGCCTCCCGTGAAAAACACGTCCCACTTTTCCTCCCTTCCAGATAGGTCCAACTGCCGTTTCTGGTCCATCCTGCAGACGGAGTCTGAAAGGCGCCGGGCATCCCGGGTCCTCCCGCAGGATACCGGGCCTTTAGAGGATGTAGCGGGACAAATCCTCGTCTGCGGCCAGATCGCCCAGACGTGCGCTGACATACCCGGCGTCAATCCGGATGTGGTGATTGCTGCAGTCCGGAGCCTCGAACGCGACGTCTTCCAGAAGCCGTTCCATGATGGTGTGCAGGCGGCGTGCGCCAATGTTCTCGATGCGCTCGTTGACCTGCTGGGCAACCTCGGCGATACGGCGGATTCCGTTCTCCGTAAAGTCCAGTTCCACACCATCTGCAGCCAGAAGTGCGCTGTACTGCCGCACGAGGGCGTTTTCCGGCTCCTGCAGGATACGTTCCAGATCGGATGCCTGCAGTGGCTGCAGTTCGACACGGATGGGCAGGCGGCCCTGCAGTTCGGGTATCAGGTCTGAAGGCCTGCTGAGATGGAATGCTCCAGAGGCAATGAAAAGGATATGGTCGGTCCGGACTGCTCCGTAGCGGGTGCTGACATTTGAGCCTTCCACAAGCGGCAGCAGATCCCGCTGCACACCCTCGCGGGATACGTCGGGTCCCCCCTGACCGCTGCTGTTTCGTGGGGTAACCTTGTCGATTTCATCGATAAAAACGATGCCGTTGGCCTGGAGCCTCTCCATGGCCAGACTGCGGACCTCATCCTCGTTGACCAGCCGCCCGGCCTCCTCCTCCTGCAGCAGACCCCGGGCCTCGGCTATGGTCACTTTCCGGCTCCTGCTTTTTTGGGGACCCCCCATGTTGCCGAAGAGGTCCCGGAGCTGGGCACTCATTTCTTCCATGCCGGGAGGGGCCATAATTTCAATGCTGGGTTTGGGGGCGGACAGCTCGATTTCGATTTCCTGCTGGTCCAGCCTGCCTTCCCTGAGCATTTTACGGAATTTTTGCCTCGTACCCTCATCTTCCCGGGGGAGCGTGCTGTCCCGTGGACCCGGAAGCAGCACATCCAGGATGCGCTCTTCCGCCAGTTCCTCGGCCTGCTGGCGGTGGATCTGCTGCCGTTCGGCCCGTACCATGTTGACAGCAATTTCAGCGAGATCCCGGATGATGGATTCCACATCCTTTCCCACATACCCCACTTCCGTGAATTTGGTTGCCTCCACCTTGATGAAGGGAGCATGGGCCATCCGCGCGAGCCGGCGGGCTATCTCCGTCTTCCCAACACCGGTTGGTCCGATCATCAGGATGTTCTTGGGGGTGATTTCCTGGTGCAGGGGAGGAGGAACCTGGGCTCTCCGCCAGCGGTTGCGCAGAGCGACCGCAACTGCCCGTTTCGCTTCGGCCTGACCGATAATGTATTTGTCCAGTTCCTGGACGATCTCCCTCGGTGTCATGTGACCCATGTTCATGCCAGTTCTTCCAGGGTGCGATGATGGTTGGTATAAATGCAGATATCGCCCGCGATATCCAGTGCGTGCTCGACAATCTGGCGGGGTGCGAGATCGCCGTGTTCCAGCAGGGCCCTGGCAGCAGCCATGGCGTACGGGCCACCCGAACCTATGGCAATGATGCCATATTCTGGTTCCAGCACATCGCCCTGGCCGGTGATGATGAGACTCTGGCGCTGGTCCGCGACGGCCAGCATGGCTTCCAGGCGCCTTAAGCTCCGGTCGGTCCGCCACTCCTTGGCCAATTCCACGGCAGCCTTTGCCAGCTGCCCGGGATGGGCTTTCAGTTTGCCTTCGAAGCGCTCCAGGAGGGTAAAGGCATCGGCCGTGGCGCCGGCAAATCCGGCAAGAACCCCGGCTTCCAGCCTCCGGACCTTGCGGGCATTGCCCTTCATCACGGTGCTGCCCAGGGTGACCTGTCCATCCCCTCCCATGGCCACGGTGCTGCCGCGGCGAACAGAGAGAATGGTGGTACCATGCATGGCCTGGGATTCATTCATTGGGGATCCTTTCCGTTTCGGGATTTCCGTCCGTGGGCACGCGGGTGGCTGCGGTCATAGACCTGGGCGAGATGCTGATAATCCAGATGGGTATAGATGGCAGTGGTATCAATGTGTGCATGTCCCAGAAATTCCTGTACTGCCCGGAGGTCTCCCGAGGACTGGAGCAGGTGGCTGGCAGCGCTGTGACGCAGCGTGTGTGGATGGAGATGGCGGGAAAGCCTTGTGGATCCGGCCTTTTCCACGAGAAGCTGGATGCTCCGCACACCAAGACGTGTTCCCTGGCAGCTGGTGAACAGTGCCGTTTCGCCATCTTTCAGCAAGTTATTGCGCAGGGGGAGATAGGCGGAGATGGCCTCAAGGGCGGCCTTTCCCACCGGAACGATACGCTGGCGGGCGCCCTTTCCCAGGACCCGCAGTAAACCTTCCTTCCAGTCAAGATCTGCAATGTCCACGGCCGCCAGCTCTGATACCCGGAGGGCACTGGAATAGAGCAGTTCCAGGATGGCCTGGTCCCGCAGTTTCCGAAAGGGGGAAGTTTCCTTTTCTCCGTTGGGCAGCTCCGGGGGTTCCATGAGCTGCTGGGCCTGGTCCACGGTCAGCCAATCCGGAAGATACTGTCCAGTCTTGGGCATGGGCATGCCGCGGCTTGGATCGGAAAGTCCGGGATGATCGTGGCGGAGCCAGCGGTACAGGGCCCGCAGTGCAGAAAAACGGCGGCGGAGGCTGCTGACAGCTGTGCCGCGGCTGCGTTCCTGCGTGAGAAAATGCCGGAGACAGGCCGGATCAATTTCCTCGATCTGCTGCCGGCCCTGCTGCAGGAAAAAAGCCTTCCAGCGTCTGAGGTCTTCTGCATAGGCTCGGGCCGAAGCCTGGGCTATCCGTCCTGGCAGAATTTTGAGGAATGCATCGATGGCGTCAGCGGTGGCTGGCATGGATCAGGAAAGGCAGCGGTCCAGTGCTGTGCTGGCGAGGCGTGCGATCTGGTCAAGGAGATCGGTTCCCGCTCCAGGAACGTACCGTTCGGGGTCCCGGCTTGCAAGAACGATGGCCCCGAGAAAGTGCTGTCCCTCCAGCGGAATGAGGGCAAAGGACCGCAGTTTCTCGGGGCTGTCCGGGAAAAGCTGCAGGAGTAATGCTGGGGGAGGGGTAATGCCTGCTGCTGCTCCCGGGGTTCCGCCACGCAGTTCTTCCAGTGCAGCAGCCGGAATGGTCCGGCTCTTTGGCAGGGTTTCTGCCGGATGGACTGTGACCAGGGTCACGGCCTCGACCTGGAAACCTCCCTTGAGCTGGTCCAGTATCGCGGAAACGGTTCCAGAACTGTCCCGGGCCGTCAGCAGGGCTGCGGCAAGATTGCTGAGGTGCGCCGCAAGAAGGACATTCTGCTGGGCGGTTTCCAGCAGCAGGGCAATGCGGTTCTGGAGTGCATTCCGCTCCTGGCGGAGTGTCTGAACCTGCCTTTCCAGCAGGGAGCTGGCTGAGCCAAGACCCAGATGGGGAAGAGTCAGTTCCTGCAAAATTTCCTGGTTGTGATACAGGAAATCTGGGTGTGCCCGCAGGAAGACGCGCAGCTCTTCCACAATATCCGATACGTCCTCGCTGACCATCCCCTAGTCATCCTCCCAGTGGGTTTCCGCATAATTCTCGGGTCCGGCATGAAGCTCCTGGCTGGCCAGGAGCTGGGCCAGAAATTCCCCCTCACCGTCTTCCAGCTTTTGCAGGAAGGCAATCTGCGCTTCTGTTACCTGCAGGTTCCTGGCTATGGCCCTCAGGGTTTCCTCACGCATCACGGTTCCTCCTTCAGGGTTCTGCCCAGATCCCGTCGAAAACTACCCGGGCCGGGCCTGTCATGTGAAGATGTGTGCCGGGACCTTCCCAGCAGATTTCCAGATCGCCTCCAGGAAGGGTGACGGTTGTGGGGGTTTCCAGAAGTCCCCACAGCCGTCCGGCCACCATGGCCGCACAGGCATTACTGCCACAGGCCAGGGTTTCCCCAGCCCCGCGCTCCCAGGTGCGCAGACGCAGACGGTGGGGATCCAGAATTTCCAGGAAACCGACGTTGCACCGTTCAGGAAAATCGGGATGGTGCTCAAGTTTTGGTCCAAGCTGCCCCACTGGTGCCCGTTCTACATTGTCCACGAGCAGGAGGGCATGGGGATTGCCCATGCCGACAGCGGCAATTTCCACTTCCCCGCCGTCGACCTCCAGAGGATAGCGGATACTGGGAAGAGGCGCGCGGAATGGAATTGCGGGCGGGTCCAGATGGGGAATGCCCATGTCCACTTCCACCAGGCCGCTTTCCAGAATGTGCAGGACCATCTGTCCTGCCGCCGTTTCGACCCGTATGGTATCCCTGTCCGCCAGTCCTGCACGGCGCACAAAAACTGCGAAGCAGCGGGCCCCGTTGCCACACTGGGCAACTTCGCTTCCGTCCGCGTTAAAAATGCGGTACCGGAAATCACATCGGGGATCGCTGGCCGCCTCGACCAGCAGAATCTGGTCGCACCCCACACCGTAATGGCGGTCGGCGATGCGGCGGCAGTCCTCGGGACGGAGGCAGAACGACTGCCGCACGCCATCAAGAACCACGAAATCGTTGCCCAGCCCCTCCATTTTGGTGAAAGACCACTGGCGGGGCATGAATTCTGGATTGGGAATGTCCATCCCTGCAGTCTACCAGCCTCCTGTTTGTCCTGACAGGTGTTCCGGGAAGGTATTCTTGACGCTGGCCGGGCGCCGCCGTATTTTATACCGACCGGACGGTATTATTCTGGGGTGCATGTCTGCCGGCCATGGCGGGAATTTTCAGGATGCAGTGCTCGCCGGCCAGATGCATGCCCCCTGTAAGGAATAAATGGGGGCCGGTCACGGAATTTGGGAAATGGGGGTCCGGACGGCTTTATGCAAATATTTTATCAGGCGAACTGGATTGGCTGGGGGACGTGGATTCGAACCACGGTTAGCGGAGTCAGAGTCCGCTGTCCTACCGCTAGACGATCCCCCAAAAGAGCCGCTGATAGTAGCAATATGGCCGGAATTCTGTCAAACACCCAAGCCGATGTCCCCGTGAAGCAGGAGTTCCCGGGACGTTGTAAAAAAGATGTTGTGAAAATGTTGCAAAGCCCCTGTGGCGGTGCTATAAACGCTTCGTTGTACTTTAACAACGGCTCATGAGGAGGAGCTAGTCATGAAAAAAAATCTTACAGCTTTTGCAGTTGCGGCAGCCGTTCTGCTGCCTGGCGCCGCTTTCGCCGCCAACAGCGGTAACGATACCGGTCCTGTCCTGTACGGTTATGCCCAGATCACGGGTGCCCAGCAGTTTGGTACGGGACCGGGTTCATCCAACGGACTGGTTTTTGGTGCCAACCGCATCCGTCTGGGCGTCAAGGGCGAGGCCGTCAAAGGGGTCACCTACAACATTGAGGCCGGTTGGGATAACGCCGCCATTGCGGGGAATACTCTGGTTGGTGGTAACCTGCTGAACAACGGACTCGGTAACCGTGGCAACGCCTCCATTACCGATGCCTGGCTGAACTATGCTCCTGTCCCCTTTGCCCAGCTGGAGGCCGGAAAATTCAAGCAGCCTGTGGGGAACGAGTACATTGATACCGCCGGAAACGAGCTGCCGTTTATTTTTCGCAGCATGGCCCAGTCGCTGCTGCCCGGACGTTCCGCAGGGATCATGATCCACGGTGAGAATGTGATGCACAGTGGCGTCGGTTATGCCGTTGCCGTTGCCGATACTTCTTCGCTGGATGCATACAATGCATACGGCTGGCTCGATAGTGGTTCCTATCCTTTTGGCAACGGCCAGGGCGGCTTCCTGAACGGTCGTGGCCAGTACCTTTTCTCGGCGCGCCTGAGCTATGACTTCATGGGGCCCCTGCTCAAGGCCGAGATCAGCGGATCACGGATGGGGCTGAACAGTGGTCCGATATTCGGGATGCCAAGATCTTCCATTTATACCTGGAACGTTGGTGTCCACGGTGGCCTGATGGGCATCCATTATGCGGCGGGATACACCAACCTGAATTCTGGCCGGAGTTTCCAGTACGCTGCCAATACGAATGGCATGGTGGCGACGGACTGGAACGTGGCGCTGGGTGCCAACCTGTATAAAATGACGCTGCTTCCGGCTTCCATGGACATTGAGCCGGTGGTCCGCTTCGATTCTTTCAGCATCAATAACCACAGTGGGGTGGACGAGAAGCTGGACAACACCACCGTCGGGGTAAACTACTATGTCAACCCCAACAATCCACATGCAGCCCAGCTGCAGCTGGATTACATCATCCCTTCGGCCCGCAGTGGCAAGTTCGGACCGTACCCAACAAGTGCTACATTCGCAGGTGTATTTGGAGGCAATGGCGCCCCGATCAACGGGATGGCCTACAACACCCTGATGCTGCAGCTCCAGGCCGGTTTCTGATCTGGTACTTCTGCAGTTCGGGTCCTTCATGGACCCGGGACCGCCCCACGGGGCGGTTTTTTGTTTGCTTTTTTTTGGCTATCTGGCTATAAGAAAGTCCGCTACCCTGAGCGGTCGCCTCTCTTCTGTTTTCTCTGGGGAAATTCAAGTGTCACGCAATCTTCGCAACATCGCCATCATCGCCCATGTGGATCATGGCAAAACGACGCTCGTTGACCAGCTGCTGCGCCAGTCTGGCACTTTTGCTGCCCACCAGCAGGTGGAAGAAAGGGTCATGGACAGCAACGCCCTGGAAAAGGAGCGGGGCATTACCATCATGGCCAAAAATACGGCGGTACAGTGGGGGGAGACCCACATCAATATCGTCGACACGCCCGGCCATGCAGATTTCGGGGCCGAGGTCGAGCGGGTGCTTGGAATGGTAGATGGCGTGCTGCTGCTGGTGGATGCCGTAGAAGGTCCGATGCCCCAGACGCGTTTTGTCACCCGCGAGGCGCTGGAACTGGGGCTGCGCCCCATTGTGGTCATTAACAAGATCGACCGTCCCGGTGCCCGTCCAGACTACGTCATCAGTGCGACCCTGGACCTGTTTGACAGGCTTGGGGCGACGGAAGAGCAGCTGGATTTTCCCGTGCTGTACGCTTCCGGTCTCCAGGGCTATGCCGGGGAGGACCCCGGAGTCCGGGAAGGCGACATGCGTCCGCTTTTCGAGATGATTCTGGAGCATGTGCCAGCGCCCGCAGGCGACCCTGAGGGGCCGCTGCAGATGCAGATTGCTGATCTGGACTATTCCAGCTATGTAGGCCGCATCGCCATTGGACGTGTCCACCGGGGCCGGATACGGCCGGGGCAGGATGTGGTCCTGCTCCAGGGGCAGGATAGCCGGCAGGGCCGTGTCCGCATCCTGCAGGTTCTCGGGTTCGATGGGCTCAAGCGGGTTCCCTGGGAGGAGGCTTCCGTGGGAGACATCATTGCTGTGACCGGGATCGAGGATCCGTCCATTGGCGCCACCATTGCGGCGCCTGAGGCTCCGGAAGCCCTGCCATGGAAACCCATTGATGAACCCACACTGAACATGACCTTCCAGGTGAACACCAGCCCCTTCGCCGGCCGTGAGGGAAAGTTTGTTACCAGCCGCCAGCTCCGCGACCGTCTCTACCGGGAACTGCTGACCAACGTTGCCCTCCGGGTCGAGGATACCGACAACGCGGATGTATTCCTGGTGTCGGGACGCGGAGAGCTGCATCTGACCATTCTGGTGGAAAACATGCGCCGGGAAGGGTATGAACTGGCTGTTTCCCGGCCCAGGGTAATCCAGAGGGTGGTGGATGGAGTTCCCGAGGAGCCCTATGAATCCCTGACCATTGATGTCGAGGAAACCCACCAGGGAACCATCATGGAACGTCTGGGGACACGGCGGGGCGAGCTCCAGGACATGCAGCCGGATGGCCGGGGTCGTGTGCGGCTGGAATACCGCATTCCCGCCCGGGGACTGATCGGTTTCCACACGGAGTTCATGACGGCGACTTCAGGCACTGGAGTCTTGAGCCACATCTTTGATGGCTATGGCCCCGTAAAAGGCCCCATCCCGGCCCGGATCAACGGTGTGCTGATTTCTGCGGAGGAAGGAGAAGCGGTGGGGTATGCCCTTTTCAACCTGCAGGACCGGGGACGTCTGTTTGTCAACCCGGGAGAGCGGGTCTATGAAGGCATGGTTATTGGTGTCCACAGCCGGGACAACGACCTGGTAGTAAATCCCCTCAAGGAAAAGAAACTGACCAACATCCGGGCGGCGGGTTCAGACGAGAATATTCTTCTGACCCCTCCCATCCGGCTGAGTCTGGAGGCGGCCGTGGAGTTTATCGCCGATGACGAGCTGGTGGAGGTGACCCCGGAATCCACCCGGATCCGCAAGCGCTATCTCAAGGAGCACGAACGCAAGAAGGCGGCTCGCGGCAGCACCACCTGAAAGCCGTTTTCAGGAAGCGGTTTTTTCCAGGTGGATGCGGCGGAACCAGCCGCCCAGGGCGGCTGGCTGGTCACTGACTGTTCGCAGTCCGGGCTGGCCGGCAAGGATCTCCTCAAAAACGAGGTCGGTGCGGGTTGCCAGTCTTGCCGCCAGCGGAGCGATGAGACGGCGCAGGGGAGCGTTCTGGCCGGGCCGCAGGAACTTGTCCAGGACCAGCATTGTGCCCCCGGGCCGCAGGACCCGGACGGCCTCAGCCATGCCAAGATGGGCTTCCGGAACCACCGCAAGGATCAGGTGCAGGATAACGGCATCAAAGGCGGCGCTGGCAAAAGGGAGCTGCTCTGCGTCCGCCTGTACCAGCCGTGCCGATCCGGCGCGGGTGCGTGCACGGGCGAGCATCGCCGCGCTGAAGTCGATGCCGACACATTCGGTCCCCTGGGGCAGCAGTGGGAGGTCCAGCCCTGTCCCCACGCCGATGACCAGGATGCGCCTGGCGTCCGGTGGAAGGGCTGCAAGCGATGCCTTTCGCAGGGGAAGAGAGAATTTGCTGATGGCAAGATCATAGATGGGGGCCCAGACCCCATAGGCGAGTTGCAGGCTGCGGCGGCTCAATGGAATACGGTGGCTACCGCAAGACGGAATGGGGGAATGGGGCTTTCAAAGTGGCTTCCCTCTTCCGTCACCCATTCGTAGCTGCCGTGCATGCTGCCGACTGGAGTGGGCAATACGGTGCCACTCGTGTAGCGGAAGCGCTCTCCGGGTTTTAGGACGGGCTGTTCACCGACAACACCAGGCCCCCGCACTTCCTGAATCTGGCCATCGGCGTCGGTAATGATCCAGTGCCGGTTGAGCAGCTGGGCCGTATGTGGACCACGGTTTTCCAGGCTGATCTGGTAGGCGAACACATAATGGTCGGCATCCGGACTTGACTGCTCGGGTAGGTATCGGGTCTCCACCTCAATGTGTATCTCAGTGGGTGTGGTCTCGGACATGGTGCCAGTCTCCAGGAACGGTCTTCTCCCTGAAAGTCTAGCCCCAGGGGCCGGGCGCTGCCAAGGCCCTGCAGGGCAGGCCTGGATTGCAGGGATGCCAGCAGATAGACTACCGTCCAGGATGGACACGAAGCATAAGGGAATGGAACGCCATGGCAGAATTACCGGAAATCGAACTCTTCAGGCAGAAACTGCAGAAAGCGGCAATGCACAGGCGGGTGGGTTTCCTGCACCTGCGCAATGCCAAGGGAGAGGCCGTACCCAATGGTGCCGGCATTGCTGACGATGCGGTGCGGGGCCGGGAGATTACCGATATTTACCGTTATGGTGGCCAGATTTTCTGGGAACTGGACCGCAGGGAGATTCTCGCGATCCAGATGGGCGGAGAACTCGTCATGGAACTGGAAAGGGGGCCGGCCGGGAAGAGCGGGAGCCAGGAGCCGCGAGCCGGTCTGGAAATTCAGGTCAACGCCCATCTTCGCCTGCACATGCATGGCACACAACTGGGCGGCCGGCTCCGGCTGCTGGACGAGAACAGCGATGTTGATTTTCTGACCCGGCTTGGACCCGACCCCCTGATGGTGCCAGAAACAGGACTGTCCACCCTCAGGGAAGCGCTGGCCCGGCGGCGCAGCGCCTTGCGAAACATTCTCCTGGACGACAGTTTTGTTCCTGGAATCGGGGCGATCTGGGCAGACGAGATTCTGTTCCAGACCCGCCTGCGGCCCGACCGCACGGCACCCAGCCTGGATGGAGAGGAGCGGGAACGCTTTCTGGCCCAGATTCCCACCGTGCTGGCGCGGGCCCTGCGCTCCCAGGCCAAGATCCCGCTGCTTCCCAAAACCTTTCTGACCCGACACCGTGAAGATGGCCATTGCCCCGCCTGTGGCGGGACACTGGAACATCTCGCAGTGGGAGGAAAAGCAGCAGTATTCTGCCCGGCCTGCCAGTTATAGAAGGTACCCGGAATAACAGCCTAGCGGTGTTTCCAGGGCAGTCCCCTGGCTTTCCACCCTTCCATTTTGCCCCGCTGTCCCCCATGATCCGGACGCCCCTCAAAGCCTCCCAGAATGTTGTAGGTTTTCTGGTAGCCCAGCTTGGCCAGGTGCTCTGCTGCCTCCAGAGAACGGCCCCCAGTACGGCAGAACAGGAGCAGCAGGTCATCCTGCTGCGCAATTTTCCAGATTTCATCATCAAAACAGGGATTTGGTGTCATGCCTGGATAGAGTTTCCACGGTACATGGCAGCATCCTTCCACGAAGCCGGCAAAATCGAGTTCGGGGTGGGAGCGGACATCGACCAGTTTCGCTCCCGGATGTTCACGGAGCAGGATATGTGCCTCTTCCGGCGTGAGGTCCCCGGCATGGCGGCGCCCGGAGCCACGGATGCGCGCTTCGGCATCCAGCAGGATTCTCTCGCTGTCCATGTAGATGTTCCTCCAGTTGTGTCAGGTCCTGGAAGGGTAGCACAGGCGGACTGGGACAGGTGCTAGGCGCTGCGCGGTTTCCGCCGTACACTTAAGCCCAGTATCCGCCACTGGCTGGTGGCGGGCGACCGGATCCCTGGCTCAACATGCGTGAGGAGAAGCACAATGGGTTATAGTCCCAAGGAAGTCGTAAAGCTTGTGGAAGAGAAGGAAGTGAGGTTTGTGGATTTCCGGTTTACGGACACGAAGGGGAAGGAGCAGCATGTGTCGGTGCCGTCGCACACGCTGGATGTGAAGACGTTTGTGGAAGGCAAGGCGTTTGACGGATCCTCGATTACGGGGTGGAAGGGGATCAACGAGTCGGACATGATTCTGCTGCCGGATGCGGAGACGGCGGTGCTGGATCCGTTTACCGACGAGACGACGCTGAACATCCGCTGCGACGTGGTG
>DAHXMJ010000016.1 GCA_027365525.1 Acidithiobacillus sp. | reverse complement strand
CATATATCACCCCAGATTCCTTCCCTTCCCTCCCTCACGCCTCTACGGCACAGTTTTGTCTGGCGGCCATAGCACAGTGGAACCACCCCTTCCCATCCCGAACAGGACCGTGAAACGCTGTCGCGCCCATGATAGTGGGGGGCCTCCCCCCGCGAAAGTAGGTCACCGCCAGACTCCTATCTCCACAACCCCCAAGAAAAATATTGGGGGTTGTTTTTTTCTCCGGGCAGGAATCTCCGTCCAGCCCATACCCGGGATACGACGTAGGCCCTATCCCGGGTGGCCCGGATCACCTCATAATAGAGCCATGAACGACATGCAGCGCCGTACGGGCGTCGCCCTTTTCTGCCGGGATGTAGAACTGAAGCTTGCCCTGGTCGCAGCACTTGGGGCACCGGAAACATCCCATGACTGGTGTGTGGTGCCAGCCGAACGCCGTGCCGGGATTCCGGAGCGTCCGGAACTGGTTTCCCCAAAGGCACTCCCAAGACGGCGGAGCCTGCACAGCCGCGCAGGGCAGTTTGCCCTCCTTCACGCACTGGCGCACATCGAATTCAACGCCATCAATCTTGCCCTCGATGCAGCATACGGATTCGCTGGACTGCCCACAGCCTATTACGCAGACTGGATCCGGATAGCCCAGGAGGAAGCCTTCCATTTCGGACTGCTGAGAGGGCTGCTGCAGGCCCGGGGCGGGGATTACGGGGATCTGCCGGCTCACGGCGGACTCTGGGAAATGGCAGAAGAAACCATGGAAGACGTGCTGGTGCGGATGGCGCTGGTTCCGCGGCTGCTCGAGGCCCGTGGCCTGGATGTTACCCCAGGAATCCGTGCGCGGCTGGCCGCAGCCCATGCCGTGGACGCTGCCGTGGTACTGGAACGTATCGAGGCCGACGAGGTGGGGCATGTGGCGACTGGTTCCCTCTGGTTTCGGACCATTTGCGGCCAGCGCAATCTGGACCCGGAGACAGCGTTTTTTTCCCTTCTGGCGCGCCACTATCGGGGACGGATTTCTGTGCCCCTGGCCCGGGAGCAGCGGCTGAAGGCCGGGTTCAGCCCCGCAGAGCTGGAGTTCCTGGAAAACCGCTCCGGTACCGGTGAGGGGGAGTAAGAGTGGGCAGAACCGTGCTCGGAATCGAGAGTTCCTGCGATGAGACAGGTCTTGCGCTTTTTGAGGAGGACAAAGGACTTCTTGGGGAAGTGCTGTTTTCGCAGACGTCCATCCATGCCCCCTATGGGGGAGTAGTTCCCGAACTGGCCGCCCGGGACCATGTGCGGAGGCTCCCACGCCTGTGGAATGCACTCCAGCAGAGCACTGGAGTACGCCGGGCGGATGCGGTGGCGGTGACTGCGGGGCCCGGGCTGCTGGGGGCCCTCCTCGTTGGGGTGAATTTTGCCCGCGCACTCGCCTTCGCGTGGAATGTCCCCGTGGTTCCGGTGCACCACCTGGAAGGGCACCTGCTGGCTCCCATGCTCCAGGGCACGCTGCCTTTCCCGGCGGTGGCGCTGCTGGTGTCCGGAGGACACACGCAGCTGGTGGAGGTCCTCGGTATCGGCCAGTACCGTCTCCTCGGGGACACCCTGGACGATGCGGCAGGGGAAGCGTTCGACAAGGCGGCCAAAATGCTTGGGTTGCCCTATCCGGGGGGGCCGGCTCTGGCCCGACTCGCCGCCAGCGGGGATCCGGAGCGATATTCGCTTCCGCGCCCCATGCTGGACCGGCCAGGACTGGATTTCAGTTTTAGTGGGCTGAAAACGGCCTTCCGGCTCCAGGCGGAGAAACTGCCACCAGACGACGCCCCAGCGCAGGCAGATCTGGCTGCCGGTTTCCAGCGGGCCGTGGTGACAACGCTGGTCCAGAAATGTCTGCGCGCCCTGCAGCAGACCGGCCATTCCCGGCTGGTGGTGGCGGGGGGCGTCAGCGCCAACCAGGAGCTGCGCCAGTCTCTGCAACAGCTGGAAGAACAGGGAATCCAGGTCCATTTTGCCGGACTGGCCCACTGCACCGACAATGGTGCCATGATCGCCCTCGCCGGGGCCCTGCGCCTGGCGGAAGGCGTGTCTGCCCTGGAACCCATTGATGTGCGTGCCCGATGGGCGCTGCCTGGACTTCCGGCATGATGACGGAATCCCAGCCGTTTTTTCGTGGACGCCCCTGCTGGAAAAGCTGCACGGAGAACTGCGGATTTCAGCAAAGGCCTGGACTGGCGGTAGAACGGGCATTGTCTCAGGACTTCCGCTACCCCTGAAAAGGGCCTGGGCAGCAAGCCCTGCCCGCGGTGGTGGAAACCGCAGGGCTGCGGGTATACTGGTCCCCGCCTTTCTGACAAGGGAGCCGCCCACCATGAGTACGGAATTGTGGTACACCGAGCGCTATGAGGAACACGGTGCAGCGCTGAGCCTGCGGATTCGCGAGGTCCTGCACCGGGAGCAGAGCGCCTACCAGACCATCGAAATTTTTGAGACCGAGCATTTCGGGACGCTCATGACCCTGGATGGCCTGGTGATGGTGACGGACCGGGACAATTTTCTCTATCACGAAATGATGACCCATCCTGCCCTTTTTGCGCATCCTGGACCTGCGCGGGTCCTGGTGATTGGCGGAGGAGACTGTGGAACCCTGAGGGAGGTGCTCGGGCATCCGCAGGTGGAGCGGGTCGACCAGGTGGAACTGGATGAGCGGGTAACCCGGGTGGCGGAGCGCTTTTTCCCCGAACTGTGTGAACGAAACTCGGATCCCCGTGCCCGTCTCCATTTTCAGGATGGGATCGCATGGGTCCAGGAGGCTCCGCCAGGAAGCTACGAGGCGATTATTGTGGATTCGACCGATCCGGTAGGGCCGGCTGCGGGACTGTTTTCCCGGGAATTTTACGCCGCGTGCTGGAAGGCTCTCGGGCCGCAGGGGATTCTGGTGGCCCAGAGCGAGTCGCCGCTGCTCCATGCCCCGCTGATCCGCCAGTGCCAGGACCGGATGGCCGCTGCCGGATTCGGTACTGTGGATACCCTCTATTTCCCCCAGTTTTCCTACCCTTCTGGCTGGTGGAGCGCCACACTTGGGCGGAAAGGCATCATGCGGGACAGTTTCCGCGCTGAAGATGCAAAAGCCATGGGAGGACTGCGGTACTACCACGCAGGGATACAGCAGGCCGCCATGGTACCTCCCGCCTTTCTCCTTCGGGGGTAGTCCTGCCCCGTTGCGCCCGCAGCGGCAGGCTCAGGTATTTCCCCAGTCTGGCTCCGCAGGGATGTAGCCTTCCTCCCCTGCATACTGGTAACAGCGTTCCCAGGGGCGGGGAGCCAGTTTTTCCCCGGCCTGTTTTATGGCCAGGACCTGGTGGAGGCATAGCCAGTTGCGCCAGAAGGCATGGGCACAGCCGGCCATGTAGATCGCCCAGATGCGGCAGGACTTGGGACCCACCAGCCGGAGCGCTTCTTCCTTCCGCTCCTCAAGGCGCCTCACCCACTGGATCAGGGTCTGGGCGTAGTGGGGCCGCAGGTTCTCCACGTCCAAAACTTCCAGATTCTGGCCTGCCATGGCATGTACCACCCTCCAGAGGTGGGGGATTTCTCCATCCGGAAAGACATACCTGTCGATAAATGCGTTTCCGGAAAGGGGATTTTCATCGTCCTGCTGGGTGGCCGTAATTCCGTGGTTCAGTACCCATCCTCCTTCCCGGAGTACCTTCTGGATGACACTGAAGTAGCCGGGAAGCTGGGACAGACCGACATGCTCGAACATCCCGATGGAAGCGACCTTGTCGAAATGGTCCCGTTCCGGGATATCCCGGTAATCCTGCAGCCGGATTTCGATGCGATCGGCCAGTCCTTCGGATTCCATGCGTTTGGTGGCATAGGCATGCTGTTTTTCGCTGAGTGTTACGCCTACTCCCTGGATGCCATAGTTCCGGGCTGCCCAGGACAGCAGGCCGCCCCAGCCGCAGCCTATGTCGAGAAACCTTTCGCCGGGCTGGAGGTGCAGCTTGCGGCAGATGTGGTCCAGTTTCTGCTCCTGGGCCGTATCAATATCTTCCCTGCCGGTATGGAAATAGGCGCAGGAGTAGACCATGTTGCGGTCCAGCCAGAGCTGGTAAAAATCGTTGGAAACATCGTAGTGATAGCGGATGCTCTGGGCATCGCTGGACCGGTCGTGCTTTCCGCGGACGAAGAACTGCATGGCACTTTTCTTCTGGGGCTGGGGAAATGCTTCTCCCAGTGCCTCGGCCACGGCAAGAATGTCCTGATACCTGCCCTCCAGGCCCAGGTCCCCTTCCACATACCCTTCCCCGAGCACGTCCAGCGTGCTGCCGGTGAGGAGGCGTCCAAGGAAAGTGGCCGAGCGGAAATCCATGACCACCCGGATGTTGCTGGAAAAATCATATTCGTGCCCGTCCCAGAACCGGATACGCAGGGGCAGGGCTGTGCTTCCGGTCCTCCTGCAGACATGGTTGAGAAAACTGTCACGCAGATCCTTCATCGGTACCTCCCGCTGCTGCTGTCCGGGAAAGTGGGCAGATAAGCCCCCAGAAAGTGTAGACCATCCGGGCCACCCGTATTCCGGCCGGGTTGTGCGGCAGGCCGCGTCTATGCGGAGAGCACGACATCCCGGTCCCGACTGCCCTGGAGAACAGGAACTTCGCGGGACTGGGGCAGGGGAACGGCCGGAAACCGGACGGGGGGGGACAGCCCGCCGCAGCTAGCTGCAGTGGGCTTCCCAGCGGAGCAGGTGCCCTGGAGGCACCAGGCCGGCCAGGGCAGGCAGGATGGCATCCACCTTTTCCGGGTCGTCAAAGAACTCCAGGACGAGAGGCAGATGCACGCTAAAACGGAGAACGTCGTCGGCACGCAGGCTCCCGTGGCTGCCGAATCCGGCAACGCCACGGAAGGCAGTGACCCCGCGTACCTGGTATTCGTCATGGAGCCGCCGGAAAATTTCTTCCATGAGACTGTGACCGGCGTGCCGGTCTCCTTCCCGGAGAAAGATGCGGACGACTGACACGTTTTTCACAGGGCACCTCCCGGGAGAATGCGGGACAGCGTGGCCCCGGCGAATGCAGCCAGTACACAGAGAAACAGCGATGCGAACATGTAGAGTATACCCCTGAAAATTTCACCGTTCTCCAGCAGGGTCACAGTTTCGAGGGAAAAGGTCGAGAAGGTGGTGTAGGCGCCCAGCCCTCCAGTCAGAATGCCTGTACGCAGCTCCGGGGAGAAAGTAAGGCGGTCGAGCGTGAGAAAGAACAGGAATCCCATGATGAAACAGCCGAGTACATTGACGCTCAGCGTAGCCCAGGGAAAGTCGCGACCCAGCAGGCTCTGGACCAGCAGGCTCTGCCCATAGCGGGCCCAGGCTCCGAAAATGGCAAAAAGTGCGATAAGACCGAGTGTGGAGGCCATTTCTGATTCCTGTCTGTTTTCTGGCCCGGATGGGCAAAACCGCAGCCAGCTGGTGGACCATGCGCTAAAAGTACCACTACCGGAAGCCATGCAGCAAAAGTCGTTTCCGTCTGGTGTTGCTGCTGCTGCAGTTTCCTGCCGTCAGCCCTGCACGGAGCCACAATTTCCGGAACGTCCTGATGCCCTTCGCCCATTCCCTGGATCTTTGGGCTGTCTGGAAAATCCGGCAGGGGGAACGGCCCTGGCTGTGGGACCGCACAGACCTTGCAGGTACCTCTGGTTTCAGGGAGAGCCTTGCAGGGACCGGTGACGGCCTTCCAGCGCCAAAATACTGCTGTCTAGCGGTAGAGTTCTGCCTGGCCTGGGCGAACCCGGGTCTGGGGCGACCGTGGACCCCTGCGTGCTGCCTGCCGGACCACACCATCCGTGTCATCACACAGGACCGCACGCTGGGCGTTGCCCAGAAGGGGATTCCTGGCAACGGCATACCGGACGTTGGGATCGCGGTCCTGGCAGAAAGCCTCTAGCTGCTGCTCCAGGAGATCCGGCCGTTTGGCAATGCAGAGACGGATTACATAATCGGGATCCCGGGCCAGAACTGCGACCTCGGCGGGACGCAGGTCCTGGCGGCGGGCAAAGTAGCAGCGCGTCTGGACCCACTGTTCCGTCAGCAGTCCTGCCCGGTAGATATCCGGGATCTCCGGACGCAGGGCCCATGCCAGACGCGCCTCCAGATCCAGGCTGTGCCAGAAGGGCAGCTGCCCTGTCCCTTCCGCCAGACTGTCTCCGGAGGAGAAGATGCTATCCGGGCCCGTACCCCGACCCATCATCAACCGGCGGCGAGCTGTCCGCCATTTTCCAGGTGACTGGCCATGCGCTTGCGGTACTGGCTGAGATCCTTCGCGTTGTGGATGGGGAAATCCAGGAGGGTAGACAGGTTTCGCAGGATGCCATTGATCACCTTGCCCTCCCAGATGGCGTCAAAATGGATCTGCGTATCCAGCCAGCGTTCCAGCCAGCCTGGATCCGGCAGGTGGCTCTGGACACTGTCTTCGGGGTACATTTTCTTGTTGACGTGCAGATTGGTGGGGTGCAGCGCCTTTGCCGTCTTGGTGTTGGCCATGAGCACGCCAATTTTTGCAAAAGCCATCCGGGCCGAATCACCGAGACGGTCAATGGCGTGCCGCATGTACTTCAGGTAAATGCCGGCGTGACGGGCTTCATCCCGGGAAAGTGTTTCGTAGATGAACCGTATGACCGGCTCCTGGTGCCACTGGGCCGCTGCCTTGTACCAGTGGGTCAGGCGGATCTCCCCGCAGAAGTGGAGCATGAGGGTTTCCATGGCTGGAGCCGGGTCAAACTCAAACCGTACCTGGTGGAGTTCCTCGTCGGTCGGCTGGTATTCGGGTGCAAAACGGCGCAGGTATTCCATCAGGACCAGGGCATGCTTCTGCTCTTCATAAAACCAGATCGACATGAAGGCCGAAAAGTCCGAGTCATCCCGGTTGTCGCGGAGGAACATTTCCGTGGCGGGCAGGGCAGCCCACTCCGTGATGGCGTTCATCTTGATGGTCTGCATCTGCTCGGGAGTAATTTTCCCGGGATCAAACTGGTCCCAGGGGATATCTTTCTCCATGTTCCAGCGCGCCGCTTCAAGGGCCTTGAACAGTTCAGGGTATAACATGCTAGAAACCTCTCCATCCGGTATCCGGCCCCGGGGCACGGATACTTCCACGCGGGAAATCAACCGGTTCCGCACCCGTCGCGAAACCATCACCAACTGCATTCTACGCGAAAGCAGCAGATTTGGTACACCACCAGGACGGACAGCAGCCGCGTCCGGACGCACCCGGAGGAGCGCCGGACAGATCCGGGAGGATTTCAGGAGGGGTGGCCGCCCGGAGAGGCGCCCCGTCCCTGGGGCGGGAGTGTCAGTCTGCCTGCCGGCGGAGGAAAGCCGGGATGTCCAGATCGGAATAGTCGGGAGTGCCGCCAGTACTGCTCCGGGAATGGGAGGTACTGCTCCGCTCCGCATGGCGCAGGGTGGCCGGACGGTCGAGCTGGCGCCAGTCGGCGGCAGTCGCCGGAGTGGTGGTTTCCGGCCGGACCCGGTTGTTTTCCACGGCAAGGCGGACGGGTTCCCGCTGCAGTCCGGTTGCCACCACGGTGACACGGAGTTCCCCTTCCATGTCCGGATCCACGACGGTGCCCACCTTGACGTTGGCATCATCCGAGGCGTAACTGCGGATCAGTTCGCCGACCTCCTCGAATTCTCCCAGGGTAAGGTCCGGGCCGGCCGTGATATTGACCAGAATGCCCCGGGCACCGGAAAGGTTGATGTCGTCAAGAAGCGGGCTGCTGGCGGCCCGGCCGGCAGCGTCCCGGGCACGGCTTTCACCTCGGCCGGTCGCTGTACCCATCATGGCCAGTCCCATTCCGGACATGACCGTACGGACGTCGGCAAAATCCAGGTTCATGAGACCGGGCCTGGTTACGAGCTCCGAGATGCCCTGGACGGCACCCATCAGCACGTTGTCTGCGGCCTGGTAGGCATTCTGGAGGCTGATCTGCTTGCCGAGAACGGACAGCAGTTTCTCGTTGGGAATGATGACCAGGGAATCCACGTACTGGGTGAGTTCGTCGATGCCGGCCAGGGCGTGCTGCTGCCGCTTTTTGCCTTCAAAATTGAACGGCTTGGTTACCACGCCCACGGTCAGGACGTCCATGTCCCGGGCAATGGAGGCAACGACAGGCGCAGCACCAGTTCCGGTTCCTCCCCCCATGCCGGTGGTCAGGAAGACCATATCCGCATTTTCCAGCGCGGCACGGATTTCCTCCCGGCATTCTTCCGCTGCCTTGCGTCCGATCTCCGGGTTGGCGCCGGCTCCCAGGCCCCGGGTGAGCTGCGTACCCAGCTGCAGGGTCCTGTGGGCCCTGGAATTGCGCAGGGCCTGGGCGTCCGTATTGGCGCTGATGAATTCCACGCTGTCGAAGCCTGCAGACGCCATGTTGTTGATGGCATTGCAGCCTCCTCCACCGATACCAATGACCTTGATTACTGCCCCTTCCATTTCGCATTCGCTCAGTTCAAACATGTGCCGGTCCTCTCCTGATGGTTGATGTCCATATCCTGTGTCCTGCTGTACCGGAAATGTCAGCCAAAGCTGGTCTGGA
This sequence comes from Acidithiobacillus sp., assembly GCA_027365525.1. Classification (GTDB taxonomy): domain Bacteria; phylum Pseudomonadota; class Gammaproteobacteria; order Acidithiobacillales; family Acidithiobacillaceae; genus Igneacidithiobacillus. The sequence goes on along the minus strand of DAHXMJ010000016.1, from coordinate 2,472 downwards.
CCCAGGAGCGGATCCGGCCCAGCATGCCGCCGGCCAAATTTCCGCCACGATTCTGGTCATGGACCGCCCTGCTGGCAGCGGCAGGGACCTGCATCGGCTCTGCCTGGCTGGACAGGTGGTTGTGTACCCCGTACATCACCAGTCCCACGCCGGTGGCATGCCAGGGATTGCGGACGACGGTTTCCATGCCGGGGAGATGCATGGGAGCGCCGACCCGGACAGGCAGATGGAGGATCTCTTCGGCCAGCTCAGCAATGCCTTCCAGCTGGCTGGAGCCACCGGTGACCACCACGCCAGCGGCCACGAGGTCTTCGTAGCCGGTGCGGCGGAGTTCCGCCAGGATCAGTTCAAAAAGCTCTTTGACACGGGGCTCGATGATGTCATTCAGCACCCGCCGGGACACCGTCCTTGGTGGCCGGGTACCGACGCTTGGGACGGGGATGGCGTCATCATGCTCAATCAGGTCACCAAGGGCGCAGCCATAGAGCTTCTTGATCTGCTCCGCTTCGACCGGCGGGGTGCGCAGGCCCAGGGCGATGTCGTTGGTGATCTGATCCCCGGCAATGGGAATTACGGCCGTATGGCGGACCGCGCCGTCCCGGAAAATGGCGATATCGGTGGTCCCCCCACCAATATCTACCAGGCAGACACCCAGTTCTTTTTCATCTGTGGTCAGTGTGGCATCGGCCGAGGCCAGCTGTTCCAGAACCAGCCCCTGGACATGCAGGCCACAGCGTTCCACGCATTTGCTGATGTTCTGGGCAGCGCTGGCCGCCCCGGTCACGATATGCACCTGGGCTTCCAGGCGCACACCCGACATGCCGATAGGATCACGGACTCCCTCCTGGCTGTCAATCATGAACTCCTGGGGCAGGACATGGATGACGCTCTGGTCCTGGGGAATGATGATGGCCCGGGCGGCGTCCATGACCCGGCCGATATCGTCATTGCTGACTTCCTTGCTCTTGATTGCGACAATACCGTGGCTGTTGTGTCCCCGGATGTGCCCGCCAGCAATCCCCACGACCGCTCCGGGGATCTGTACGCCGGCCATGAGTTCCGCCTCCTGTACCGCACGGGTAATGGCCTGGACGGTGGATTCAATATCCACCACCACACCCTTTTTAAGCCCTCGGGAGGGATGCTGGCCGACGCCAATGATTTCTGCCGTCCCGTCGCCACGGCCCTGCGCCACGATGCAGGCCACCTTCGAGGTGCCAATATCCAATCCGACAATAAGTTCCTGAGTGCCCCGTTTCATTTTCTGTTGCTCCTTGGGATGCCTGATCCCTCTATAACGCTGGACGTGGCTGCCGCCGGCAGGGCGACGGCGAACCCGTTACTGTACCGCAGATCCATGGTGGCCCCTGGCACCAGGTAGCCTCCGACTTCTGGCGCAATCCCCGCCCAGCGCTGGAGGGCAGGAATCACACCGGTACTGCCAAGCACCAGGCGTACGCCGTTGTTCAGGATGCACCGCCAGCCTCCCCTTGCGTCCTCTTCCAGGTCTGTGACATGCAGGCCAAGTGGCGCAAGGGTGGCATTGAACCGTGAAAGCTCCTGCATCATGCCTGCCCCGGCACCGGCGGGGCCGATCAGGTTGGGAAGTCCTGCCGGTATCCCGCTGGACGGAACATGGTAGACCTGCCCCCCTGCATCCATGACCTCACCACTTCCCCCCAGCCAGCGCGCAACGGGGGTAAAGCCGCCCAGCTGGATATCCAGCCGGTCCGGCCACACCCGCCGGATATCGGCAGTGGCGACCCAGGGAACCTGCAGCAGGCTCTGGCGGAGCTGGTCAAGATTGATCCACAGGAACCCCTGCTGGAGATAGGGCTGGAGGGCCTGGTTGACGGCCGGGAGCCGGATGCGCGGGGAAAGCCCGTTCACGTGGATGGTCGAAATGGGCATCAGGGAAGGCCGACGCACGGTCTTCCATCCCTGCCATCCGCCCCAGGCGGCCGCCCCGAGTGCACAGGCCAGGAGGGCAGTGAGCAGGCTCTTTTTCCAGGGAAAGGGGGTGGCCTCGCTCCTGGGGGCTTCCACAACAGGAGGGGGCTGCCTGGAGGCAGCTGTCTGGTCCGGGCGCGCTCCCCGGTAGTGGCGCATGTCCCGTATGGCGCTAACCATGCCGTCTTCTCCCCTGGGTAGCATGCAGAATGTTCAGGCAGAGATCTGCGAGATCCTGGCCTGCAGCCCGGGCCGCCATTGGGACCAGACTGTGACTGGTCATTCCGGGAACGCTGTTGATTTCGAGGAGGTAGGGCTGCCCGGAGGCATCGACCAGAAAATCGACCCGGCCCCAGTCGCGTCCACCGATCTCGGCAAACGCCTGGAGTGCCAGGGACTGCAGCCGCAGTTCTACCGGCCCTGGAAGACCGGATGGCAGCAGGTAGCGGGTCTCCGCGGACTCATACTTTGCGTGGTAGTCGTAGAAGGGGCGACTGGTACGGATGGCGATGGGGGCCAGTG
>DAHXMJ010000047.1 GCA_027365525.1 Acidithiobacillus sp. | reverse complement strand
AACCCCAAAATCTGTAGGCAAATGGCAACACTACGGCATAGTCGCGCGTCACCAGTGGCCTGTTTTTACTGTATGGGAAGGGTTTTGAGCCGAAGCAGGGAAGAGTAGGCGCTGCCAATGTCATCCAGGGCAATGTGCGCGCCAGTTTCCCGGATGGACTGCAGACGCTGGGCAGCGGTACTGCCATCAAGAAAGTCTCCATCTTCCAAAAGTTCCAGCGTAATTCTTTCCGGTTTTATGTGGGTAGATCCAATAACTCCCATGAAGCAGGCGCTGCAGTCATGGTCTTCCATGAATCCTGCATCCACATTGAAAGAAAGGTCGAGGGGAATGCCAAGGTGATCGAGTTTTTCCAGAAGATGGGTTCCCGCCACAAGCATCATGCGGCTAAGTTCGCGGCGTTCAGAGAGGTCCAGAGTGTGTAGAAACTGTTTTGGGGAAAGAATTTTTCCCTCAGCATTCTGTATTCGTGCAAGTGCTTCTACTGCAATGAAGCGCCTCTGGGTGAGAGAATATACTGGCTGGAAATAGGCTGTGACATCATCCGGGAACCGCCATCCCTGGCAGTCTCCGGGGATGGTGCCGTTGGACACTGAAGGCTTGTGCTGCTGGCCTGTGGATGTGGAGGCAGGCTGATGATCCATGATTCCACCCAGTTCCTGAAATTCGGGATATGCTTTTTCTGCCAGCGATGTCGGTCGGCTTTTTTAGAAAAGCAATCTTTTCCTCAAAATAGACAGGTTTGTCCGTATTGCAAGGTGGCTGGGTTCCCGTCTTTTCTGGTTATTTTCGCCTGTCGTAATCAGGGAAGCACGGCAATCTGGCCGATGCCCATTGTTTCAGGAAATCCGTGAATGACGTTCATGTTCTGTACAGCCTGCCCTGCCGCTCCTTTTACCAGATTGTCAATAACAGAAAGAATGACAACCTGTCCTGGGCGTGGCTGATGGAGAGCGATGCGGCACTGGTTTGCACCCCGGACACTGCGGGTGGCTGGATGCCCCCCAAAGGGAAGAATGTCCACAAAAGGCTCCTGGCTGTAGGCATTCTGATAAACTGCCTGCAGTTCACTATTGTCCAACGGAGCCCTAAGCCGCGCATACAGTGTCGCGTGAATCCCCCGGATCATGGGGAGCAGGTGAGGAGTAAACTGGATTTCGACAGGAATTCCAGCGATCCGGGAAAGAACCATTTCAATTTCTGGCCGGTGGCGGTGGCCGCTGACGCCATAGGCCTGGACACTGTCGCTGCTCTCTGGAAATATCAGGGGGATTTTACCGCTGCGTCCAGCCCCGCTGACGCCGGACTTGCAGTCGGCGACAAGGCTGGACCGGTCAATCAGGTCCGCCTGCAGGAGTGGGGCAAGGCCCAGCAGAACCGCTGTAGGATAGCAGCCGGGATTGGCGATAATCCGGCTGTTTCGGATTTCCTCGCGAAACAGCTCGGGCAGGCCGTAAACGGCCTCAGACAGTGCTTTGGGAGCTGTGTGGGGATGTTCATACCACCGCGCAAATACCTCCCGGTCCTGCAGGCGGAAATCCGCACTGAGATCAATCAGTTTGGTTCCGGCGTCCAAAAGTTCCTGGGCCATGTTCATGGCAACTCCATGGGGAGTTGCAAAAAAGACAAGATCAAGCTTGCCAAGCCTGTCCAGGTCCGGCTCCGTGTATGTGAGATCGCAGTGCCCTCGGAGGCTGGGGAAAAGGTCGTCTACCCGGGTGCCAGCCTCGCTGCGCGACGTAATCCCGACAATTTCTACTTCAGGATGGGGAAGCAGTAGCCGGAGCAATTCCACACCCGTGTACCCTGTGCCACCTACAATAGCTGCCTGGATCATTTCTTAACCTCCTGGACAAAAGGCCTGTAACGAAAAAAGCCGCCCATATAGGCGGCTCTTCAGGGCATATCCGGAAGCGGATCAGCGCTTGGAGAACTGATGGCTCCGTCGTGCCTTGTGCCGGCCCACTTTTTTCCGTTCGACCTCGCGGGCATCCCGCGTCACAAATCCCGCGCTACGCAGGGGGCGGCGCAGGGACTCGTCATAGGCCATAAGCGCCCTGGTAATGCCGTGCCGGATGGCTCCAGCCTGACCACTTGCACCGCCACCACTGACATTGACAAGAATGTCGAACTGGGTGTGGTGGCCAGTCAGTTCCAAGGGCTGCATGACAACCATGCGCGAGGTCTCACGGCCGAAATATTCCTCAATGCTCCGTTTGTTGATGACAATTTTTCCATTTCCGCGCCGCAGGTATACGCGCGCGGTTGCACTCTTGCGCCGTCCGGTTCCGTAATACTGTTCCATGAGTTTACCGCCTTAAATGTCAAGAGGCTGCGGCTGCTGCGCCGTATGCGGATGCTGGGGTCCGGCGTATACCTTCAGCTTCCGGTACATGGCGCGGCCTAGAGGATTTTTGGGGAGCATGCCTTTTACCGCCAGTTCGATAACCCGCTCAGGGTGTGTTTCAATCATTTTCTCAAAAGACGCACTCTTAAGATTGCCAACGTAACCGGTATGCCGGTGATACATCTTGTCTTTCGACTTGTTGCCTGTCACCGCCACCTTTTCGGCATTGACAATGACTATATAATCGCCAATATCGGCATGGGGAGTATATTCCGGCTTGTGCTTGCCCCGCAGGCGGTGCGCAATCTCGGAAGAAAGGCGTCCAAGCACCTTGTTGGTGGCGTCTACGACGAACCAGTCCCCCTGTACTTCGTGGGACTTGGCGGAATAGGTCTTCATGAGGAAACTCCGGTCACGGGTATCTCTATTAAGGCGCAAAATGCTATCGGATAGGTACAGGAATGTCAACAGGATGGTGCAGGCCATGGTGGGCGGCGAAGCCGTGGAGGCCTGCGGGATGTGCTGGCGACCGTCCGTCTGGTTGGGCATGGGCGCAAAAATTGTGGCAGAAAAATTTGTACGGGAGGTATGGTTCCCGTGCGGATTGGCCAGCCCTCCGGCTTGCTCCCCAAGGGGCCCTTCACCTACTCTACAACAGGTGACGGGAGACGGGTACAGCCTGCAGCATCAATAAATCAGCAAGGAATCTGGCATGTCGAAAACGGCCTTATTGGAACTTGCGCCTTGGCGCGCCCTGAAGGAGCAGAGAGCCCGGTGGGGCAGCTGGACTCTCGAAACACTGTTCCGGGAACATCCTGGACGTGCCACGGAATTTAGCGCCGAAGCCTGTGGCATCTATTTGGATTATTCCAAAAACTGGCTGACCCCGGAAATTTTCGGACTCCTTCTGGATCTTGCCCGTGCCTGCGGCCTTAAGGAGCGGCGCGATGCGATGTTTGCGGGAGATCATGTCAACCGTACCGAAAGCCGGGCAGCTTTCCATGCCGCACTGCGTGCCCCGTCTGGAACAGTGATGTGTGTGGATGGCGAAAATGTGGTTCCGCAGGTGCAGGAAGTCCTGCACCATATGGCAGAATTTACTGGAAATATCCATTCCGGAAACTGGCGTGGCGCCACAGGCAGGCGTATCCGGCAGGTAGTCAACATTGGGATTGGGGGCTCCTACCTTGGACCAGAAATGGCGTATGGTGCTCTCCGCCAATGGCGCCATCCCGATCTCCATGTACACTTCCTGGCCAATGTGGATGGGGCAGCCTTCCGCGACATTTCCAGGCAGATGGATCCGGCTGAAACCCTGTTTATTGTGGCTTCCAAGACCTTTACTACACTGGAAACCATGACCAATGCCCGCCTGGCCCGCCAGTGGATAGCGGAAGCCTTGGGGGAGCAGGCTGTCCCGCGCCATTTCGTGGCGGTTTCGACCAATGCAGAGGCTGTGCGGTCTTTCGGAATGGACCCGGCACACATGTTTGGTTTTTGGGATTGGGTAGGAGGCCGTTATTCCCTGGACTCAGCCATTGGGCTTTCTACCATGCTCGCCACGGACAATGGGGTTTTCCAGGAGATGCTAAGGGGCTTCCATGCCATGGACTGCCATTTTCGCGAAGCTCCGCTGGAGCAAAACCTGCCGGTACTGTTGGGAATGGTCGCTATCTGGAACAATAACTTCTGGGATGCGGAGAGCCAGGCGATACTGCCATACGCCTATGACTTGGCCCGCCTGCCAGCGTACCTGCAGCAACTGCAGATGGAAAGTAACGGAAAATCCATAGATATGGACGGGCGACAGCTTCAGGTGCGCAGCGCCCCCATCATCTGGGGTGAGCCGGGCACGGACGGCCAGCATTCCTTCTATCAGCTGCTGCATCAGGGGACACGGCTTGTTCCATGCGATTTTATTGGCTTTTGCCAGCCCCTCAGCGACCTTGGGGATCCGCATGACCTGCTGATGGCCAACATGTTTGCCCAGGCGGAAGCGCTGGCCTTTGGCAAGTCGGATGAAGTGCTGCGGAAAGAGGGGGTTCCGGAGTGGCAGATTCCGCATCGGATCTCGCCTGGAAACCGGCCGAGCAACGTACTGCTTGCCGATGCCCTGACTCCCTATACCATCGGCGCGCTCCTTGGGCTGTACGAGCACAGTGTTTTTACTCAGGGGACCATCTGGAATATCGATTCCTTCGACCAGTGGGGCGTTGAGCTGGGAAAGGTCCTTTCCCAGCGGATTCTCCAGGACATGCGAGGAGAGACTGCCCACTTCCATGATGGCTCGACCCGGTCGTTGCTGCAGCGCTACCATGAAAAGCGCCACACTTCCTCCGCTGGAGAATAATCAAGGGAGGAGTTTCCGTTCATTGGGAACCTTTGATTGCCCCTTGGCCTGCAATTTTCCGTTCTCTTGGTGATCCACGCCGAGGCACTTCTGGATCTGGAATAAGTACCGCGGACTCCATCCTTCCGGGTTGCAAGGCGGATGGAGGTATATTTGCTTTTGCGCGGCAGCAGTGTGGTGGTTGCCATTCTGTCAGTGGAGCATTGACTGCACCAGCATTTCCTGGCCTGGCCGCCATTGCCGCAGCCTGTGCCCCGGCAATGCCAGGAGTTCCCAAAACGCATGAACTTTCCCGGATGGCGCACTGGACAGGCTGGTGAGCAGCACTGGCCGGGGGCAGTCCCAGCTTTCAGGAACCGGAAAGAGCCGGATGGCTGCGGCAGAAGCCAGCAAGGGGAAACTCCCAGAGCTGGCGTCAGCCCCGGTCCTTGATATGGAGTGCGCTCTTCCCGCCGTGGTCTGGAACTGGGAGAGTACCGCAGTCACTGTCCAGACTGGCCATGCGCAAGTCGAGATCTGTGAGCAATGCTTGGAATACTCCTGCATCTATCTGTCCATCCCGGTAGGCTTCACGCAGATTTGCCATCTGAAGGTTCAGAAGTCTCGCCCGTAGCTGCCGGCACTCCAGCCGGTAGCGATGCGTGTCATCTACTTGAATTTGCTCTAGTTTTTCTTCTGCCGCAGCCAGCTGTTTCTGGTAGTCCTCTTCCGCCGAACGCATGACAGGTTCCGAAAACAGTCCTGTACTGCGGAGGTGCTCCAGTTCGGGGAGTACCTGGGCAATGCTGCGCCAGCGGCTGCTGGCAATTTCGAGAGCATGGAAACCCTGTTCTTCCACCAGCCCAAGGTAGCGGACCAGCGGGGTCATGCTCATGCCCTGGACAATAATAGTCAGCAGGACAAAACCGAAAACCAGGTTTACGATCAGGGCGTGCCCGGGGAGCGAGGCTGGCATGCTCATGGCCAGCACCATGGAAAGTCCACCCCGCAGACCACCCCACGTCAGGACCATGGCCCAGCTGCGTGGGAGAGGGCGTGATCCCATCTTCAGCAGTGCAGACACCCCCGCAGCCAGACTTCCACGGGCAAGTGTAGCTGCTACCCAGGAAATCAGGATCAGCGGCCAGATATGGAGCAGCGCTGGAATCTGGATTTCAAACCCCATGAGGAGAAAAACCATGGAATTGAGCAGGAATCCAAGGTATTCCCAGAAGTCGTGCAGGACAGCCTGGCGCCGTATGGCAAGGGGTTCTTCAGACATCCTGGCACTGAATACCAAACCCGCTGCTACGGTGCTGATAACGCCGGAAACACCCAGCTGGCTGGCTATGAGAAAGGACGCGTAGGCAATAATGGTTGTCAGCGTGATTTCCACCATGGTGTCATTGCTGCGCCGCATGATCTGCGTGAGTATTCCTCCAACCGTTACGCCTACCAGAAAGCCGCCACCTACCACCCGGAGGAATTCGGCAACCAGGTCGGCAGGGGTATTGGCCTGGTGCCGGAGATAGGCAAGAACAAGTCCAAAAAAGACAATTGCGGTACCATCGTTAAAAAGACTTTCTCCCTCAAGAATGAGGGTAAGGCGCCTTGGTATACCCAGACTGCGGAACAGCGCGACCACTGCGATGGGATCGGTAGCTGCTACGGCTGCTCCGAAAATGAGGGCAAGGGGCCAGTTAATTGGCAGCGTCAGGCTGGCAGGGAGATGCCGCAGTGTTTCTGCCGCCAGAACCAGGATGGCCGCGGTAAGACCAATGCCCAGAACGACTCCAGGGAGAGCCAGTGTCAGGATGGAAAGCCGTTCCCGCCAGAGCTCTTGGGCCCGCATGCTGATGGAAGCCTCGAAAATCAGGCCGGGAAGAAAAATGGTAAAAAGTGTCTGACGGTCCAGTACCGGCGCCGACAGCAGATGCAGTGTGCCCAGGCCAAGTCCTGCAAGTACCAGAGAAACGGTATAGGGCAGACGCAGCCGTCGGGCTCCTATCGCTACCAGTGCCACGACCAGAAAAAGGACCAGGACGGTGTTTTCGATGGACAGGTGCTGGATCTGCTGGCTGAAACTGTCAGGCATCGCGGTTTCCTTCGGCGCTCTTCCGGGTAGGGTACGCGATTTCCCCCGCAGGGGCAGCCCTGGACAGGTCAATCCCTTGCGGGGGCAGGATATGGATGGACATGGCATTTCCAGTACGGGCTATAGCCATGGAGTCGCACTGTCATGCAGCCTTGCAGAAATCCGGTACGGGATCTTTCCCGCCTGCTGCGCGCTTCTGTCCATGCACTGGGAAGTTATGGGGGTGACAGGAGAGTCTTGGCAGGGACTTTGGGTCTTTTGTGGGGAGCTTCAGTCCATGAAGAGCGAACTGACTGAATCTTCTTCAGCGATGCGACGGATGGTTTCAGCCAGAAGCTCTGCTACGGACAGTATCCGGATCTTGCTGCAGGAACGGGCTTCGGCGCGCAGGGGAATCGTATCCGTTACGACCAGCTCGTCTAGAGCTGAATCAGTAATGCGTTCGATGGCCTTCCCGGACAGCACCGGGTGCGTACAGTACGCGCTTACCCGAAGCGCACCCTGGGCTTTTAGGGCGTGGGCTGCCTCACAGAGGGTGTTGGCGGTATCCACCATGTCATCGACAAGGACGCAGCTGCGTCCCGCTACATCCCCGATGATGTTCATGACTACGGATTCATTGGGTCTTGGCCGCCGCTTGTCGATAATGGCGAGGTCTACTTCAAGACGCTTTGCAATGGCCCGCGCCCGCACTACTCCCCCTACATCGGGAGAAACCACCATCAGGTTTTCAGGATTCTGGCGCCAGATATCCCCCAGCAGGATGGGAGAGGCATAGATATTGTCGACTGGGACATCAAAGAAGCCCTGAATCTGGTCTGCATGGAGATCCATGGTCAGTACACGGTTTGCGCCAGCACTGGTCACAAGGTCCGCGACCAGCTTGGCGGTGATGGCCGTACGCGAGCGTAATTTACGGTCCTGTCTCGCATACCCAAAATAGGGCATTACTGCCGTGATGCGGCTGGCGGATGCCCGCTTGAGGGCGTCAGTCATGGTCAGCAGCTCCATCAGGTGGTCATTGGTAGGAGCGCATGTGGGCTGGATAACAAATACATCGTGGCCGCGGACGTTTTCCAGGATTTCGACAAACACTTCACCATCGCTGAAACGGCTGACCTCTGCCCGACCCAGGGGAATCTGCAGAAAACGTACCACCTGGGCCGCCAGTTCAGGATTGGCGTTTCCGCAGAAGACCATGAGATTACCGTGAGACATAGAATACGACTTCCCCTGAGCTACCTGTCACAGCATGGTGAATGGTTGGGGCGCCAGGATTCGAACCTGGGAATGCCGGAATCAAAATCCGGTGCCTTACCACTTGGCTACGCCCCAGTCACTTATTCCTTGGAGAGATCATGGAGTGGGTGCCTGTTGCAGCCCTGTACAGGCCAGGCTTTCCAAGCAGGGTCCAGACGCGCCATCAGAGAAGCACTGTCGCTGCCTTCCGGCAGCTGGCCAAAGCAGCAGGCTCCACTTCCTGTTAGTCGGGCACCGGAAATCCCTTCCGAAACCATCCAGGACAGGCAGGCATCGATATCCGGATAACGTGATCTCACCAGGGGTTCCAGGGTGTTTTCCTGTGCCCCATTCAGAAACGCGCCTATTGTGATGGGCGGGTGTTGGCGTGTCAATTGAGGATCGCCAAAGATCCCAGCCGTGCTTACGGAAATCCCGGGATGCACCAGAAAGTAGGAAGGTTCCGGCAGGGCTGGCAATGCAGACAGTTTTTCTCCAATTCCTTCTGCCCAGGCGCTCTGGCCGAAGATGAAGATGGGGACATCGGCGCCCAGGGCAGTTCCAAGCTCCATGAGCTCCCAGCGTTTCAGGCCGCAGCCCCAAAGCTGGTTCAGCACAATCAGGGCAGTTGCCGCGTCGGACGATCCTCCCCCTATCCCACCTCCCGCCGGCAGGTGCTTCTCCAGGGTGATATGGATTCCTTCCTGCAGGCCACATTCTTCTGCAAGGATTCTGGCTGCCCGCAGGGCCAGTTCCCGCTCTGGAGGGACATCGGGCAGGCTTCCGCTACAGGAGAAATGCCCTGGGGGAGCAGAATCGAAGGACAGGTAGTCCGACAGGTCCACAAACTGGAATATGCTCTGCAGCAGATGGTAGCCATCGTACCGACGGCCCACTACCCTCAGCATAAGATTGAGTTTGGCCGGTGCAGGGTAGCGCTCTGGGGTCATGACCCAGCCACCAGGTGCCAGTGGGTGATCGCCAGCCGCAGCCGCAGGCCACCGGGCCCTCTGGCTTCCAGCAGCTTGGGCATCTTCAGTCCTCCAACCCGGCCATACCTCAGGTATGCAACTTCCCAGGCGCCTGACCGCAGGCGTAGGGGAAGACCTTGGGCATTTTTTTTCAGCACCTCGCTGGATCCCTGCAGGCCAAGTATCCAGTTGGGAAGGACCCGTACAGGAAGGGAGACGCCCAGGATCTTCCGGAGCAGGATTCCCGGATCTGGGGCCTCTTGGGAGCGTCCGTTCACAGTGACCAGTGTGGCGTGGTGTCCGTCATAGCTGAGACGGGCAACGGTGCGTCCGAGAGGGCCATAGATGGAAATTTTCTCATGACCGGTTGCCTGGATCCAGCGGAAGGAAAAGGCCTGGGTGCTGGAAGGCGAAACCAGGGAAGCATCTCCTCCAGCGCTCCAGTCCTGGATGTCCGACAGAACCTGCGCGCGCTGGGTGGCCGTCAGGGCTGGAGAGTGCAGGCGTGGCGGCTGGAGAATGGAGGCGCACCCGGCCAGCATCGCCAGTGAGAAGATAATTACCGGAATCCGGAGCTTCGATGGCCTGAGCCGGCATATGGAGGACAGTCTGGTCATTTTTGCTGAAGATCCCTGAGGAGAATGGAAGAGTCGGGGTGGGCCCTGAGGGCCTGCTGCCAGAGGTCCCGTGCTTTCTGGTGTCTGCCCAGGGCCCAGAAAACCTGGCCCAGGTGGTGGGCAATCCCGGGACTGTTGCCGAGCGCTGCATGGGCCTTCCCCAGGTACTTGAGCGCCCTGTTCTGCCTGCCCTGGAGGTGATAGAGCCAGCCGACGCTGTCCAGGATTCCGGGATCGTATGGCGCAAGGTGGAGGGCTTTCCGGAGATATTCCGCCGCCTCTTCCATCTGTTCATGGTGTTTCAGCAGGCTGTAGCCGAGGAAATTGTAGGGCTGCGCGTTCCCGGGCTCCAGCCGGATGGCTTCCTGCATGGATATTTTCATGGCTTTCTGGTCTCCCAGGCGTTCCTCAGCAACACCTTTTTCATACCAGATCTCTCCGTCCCGTGGATGCTGCTGCAGGCCGGCATCCAGCACTTTCAGGGCTGCATGGGGTTTCCCGGCTTCCTGGAGCAGTCTGGCCTGCAGTAGCAGGAGTCGGGCATCTTCCGGATGGCCGGGAACCCGCCCTGCCAAATGGCGCAGAACCATCTTCTGCTGCCCGAGATGAAATTTGCAGGCCAAGGCATGCAGCCCTGCCCTGACGGCATAGGGTCCTTTCGGGATCTGGCCAAACCACCCGAGTGCCTGCTGCCAGTGATGCTCTTTCTCTGCAAGCCGGCCCAGATAGTATCGGGAAGCAATGGACTGGGGCAGCAGTGCCCGGGTTTTCCCCAGAGCGCGTTGGGCGACACGGGGATTCCCCTGCTTTAGGGCCAGTACCCCAAGTGTCAGCTGTATGCCAGGGTTGTCCGGCAGCTGCTCGCCCAGCTTCCGGTATATCCGGTACGCCTGTACCATGCCACCCAGATGGAGGTACAGGCCGGCTTGGTACTGTCTGGCAAGAATGGCACCAGGGTGACTGCTGCTGAATTTTCCAATCTGGATCAGGGCTGCCAGGGTCTGGCCTTGAAGGCGGAGAGATTCGGCCAGATAGATGGCGGCCTCCTGCCAGCTGGGCCGCAGGGCCAGCGCCCTGCGGAACTCGGGGGTTGCAGCGTCCGTTTGCCCCTGGAGCATGTCCAGCCTCCCCAGGGCAAAATGGGCCGTCGCATCCTCCGGATGGTGGAGGATAAAGCCGGTGAGGAGGCGCCGTGCATCTCCAGGGTGGCCATGTGTGCCGAGCAGTTCTGCAAGCTGTTCGGTGATACGGGCATTCTGCGGGAAACGGGCGAGCGCCGCCTGGAGGAACCGGATGGTTTTCCGGTCCTGTCCGCTGGCGAGGAGCAGGGCAGCCTCATAGCGTGCTGCATTGGGGTTTCCCGGATCTTCATGGTGCCAGTGCTTTGCCCATGCCAGGGCTTCCGGCAGGTCCCCAAGGTGGGCTGCAGCACGTGTGGCCGCGGCAAGAAGCCGGGGTTGTGGCATCAAGGAAAGGACTTTTTTCCAGGCCGGAATGGCCAGCCCGGGAGCGTGGAGCTCACTCGCAAACTGGGCTACTAGCAGGTAGTACAGGTCTCTTCCGGTCATGGGGGCGCCGGTGGCACTGGCCCGCAGGGGGAAGCTGGCCATCAGGCACAGTACCAGGCCAGCCGTCAACCGCCAAAACGCCCTTGCCATTCCTGCCTCTGCCTTCCCTGCAATGGAAAGGCACGATACCGCCAGCGGCAGTGGCTTGCAATCCTGCTCGCCCTCAGTGAATAATGTCGCCCAATCATCGTCGCCCTGCAGGGACGGTCTGCGCTATTTTCTGCTTCGGTCTGAATCACCATAGTGCCCCCATAGAGGTCCGGGAAAAGGTCGCCTTTACTCCAGAACAGCTGGGGCCGGCCTACAGGGATCTGCTGTCCAGGGATCTGGCCAGGGAAGCCCTTGTTATCTCCACCTGCAACCGCACCGAAATCTATACCTTTGCCGGGAGTGGTCCACAGGAAAAGCGGATGCGGGAATGGCTATGCGCTTTCCATGGCGTGGACCCCGGGCAGATTGAAGGGCAATATTTTGCCTATCACAACGGGGAAGCAGTCCAGCACCTGTTCCGGGTAGTCTGTGGACTGGACTCCATGATTGTTGGTGAGCCCCAGATTCTGGGACAGGTCAAGGATGCCTACCAGGCCGCCGCCGACAGCAGCAGCACTGGTCCGGTTCTCAACCGTCTGCTTCACTGGGCGTTTCGGGTCGCCAAGCGGGTCCGCACCGAAACGGCGATTGGCTCGGCCCCGGTCAGTGTCGCCTATGCGGCTGTATCGCTGGCCCGGGAGATTCTCGGCGGACTTCAGGACCGCTCCATCCTGCTGGTTGGTGCAGGGGAAACCATGGAACTTGTGGCTACCCATCTGCGTGACCATGAAGTGGGTGGTTTCCGGGTCGCCAACCGGAGTCTGGAGAGGGCAAGAGTCCTTGCTGAAAAATTTTCAGGTTCGGCCCATGGACTGGAAGAAATCCCGTGGCTTCTGTCCGGTGCAGACCTTCTGGTAAGCTGTACCGCCAGCAGCCAGCCCATCCTGCCTGAAGAAACGGTCCGTCAGAGCCTTGCCGACCGGCAGGGAGGAAATCTGATGCTTCTGGATCTCGCCGTGCCCCGGGATATTGATCCGGACGCTGGGCGTCTTCCCGGCTGCCATCTCTATACCTTGGACGATCTCAGTGGCATCGCCGAGGCCGGTATCCAGGCCCGGCGCAAGGCGGCGGCAGAAGCGGAGGGAATTATCCGCCAGGAAGTCAGTGATTTTCAGCACTGGCGTGACAGCCTCGAGGTGATTCCTGCCATCCGCCGCCTGCGGGAGCGGGTGGAGGCAGCGCGCCTCGCAGAGCTTCGCCGTTTCCGCCACTACCTGGACCAGGGACAGGATCCCCAGGCCGTGCTGGATGCCTTTTCCAAGGCGCTCATGAACAAAATGCTGCACGATCCGATTTCCACGCTGCGCCAGCCCTGTCAGGAAGCGACGAGTGAGTCGCTGGTTGCCTCTCTGGATATTCTTTTCCATCTGAGTGCTGCTGAAGGATGAGTCTGGGACCGCGCCTGAAGAGGCAGCTGGACCATCTGGGTTTCCGTGCCGAAGAGCTGGAGCGTGCTCTGGTGGAGCCGGGAGTGGCTGCTGATCCCCAGCGATTTCAGGCCCTTTTCAGGGAACTGGGAGAAATACAGCCAGTACTTCTTCTGCTCCAGCGCCACGAAACCCTCGACCGCCAGCGGGAAGAAGCCGTGCATTTGTTACGGGAAAGTCCAGACGCTGAACTGCGTGAGCTGGCGGAGGAAGAGGTCCGGTCGGTGGAAACGGGGCTGTCTGCCCTAGAAGAGGAACTCCGCCTGCGCCTTCTTCCCCGTGATCCCAACGATGAGCGCAATGTGTTTCTGGAAATCCGGGCAGGTGCCGGAGGTGAAGAGGCTGCCCTCTTCGCCGGGATCCTTGCACGCATGTACAGCCGTTACGTAGAAAACCGGGGATACCGCATTGCCATCATCTCCGCATCTGAATCGGAACGGGGTGGTTACAGGGAAATCATTCTTGAAATCAGTGGAAAGGGAGCCTATTCCCGGTTCAAGTTTGAGTCGGGTGGGCATCGGGTCCAGCGGATCCCGGAGACCGAAACCCAGGGGCGCATTCATACTTCGGCCTGCACGGTAGCGGTGATGCCCGAGCTGGAAGAGGTCGAAGCAGTGGAAATCAGTCCTGTGGACCTGCGGATCGACACTTTCCGTGCCAGTGGCGCTGGCGGGCAGCATGTGAACAAGACCGATTCGGCCATCCGTATTACCCATCTTCCCACCGGTCTTGTTGTCAGCTGCCAGGAAGACCGCTCCCAGCACAAAAACCGCGCCAAGGCCATGGCGCTGCTCCAGTCCCGGCTGCAGGACATGGAACACGAAAAGCAGCAGATGGCCACGGCACAGACCAGACGGTTGCTGATTGGGTCGGGAGACCGCTCGGAACGTATCCGCACCTACAATTTTCCCCAGGGGCGGGTTACCGACCATCGCATCAACCTCACGGTGTACCGCCTGGAAGCGGTCCTGGAGGGCGATCTGGATATCCTTGTGGAACCACTTGTTCGCGAATACCAGGCAGACCTTCTGGAGAAATTGGGGGAAGATGCCTGATTTTCCGGAGGGGCCATCCGAAGATGCCAGTGTTTCCTGCTGGAGGCACTTTCTGTGCCGGGTCCTGACAGGTGCGAGTGATGTCCCCTACCAGGAAGCGCGGTGGATTCTCCAGTCCGTGCTCGGCTGGAGTGGGACGGATCTGCTCCGCAACGCCGGGTGCCCCCTGCCACTGGCCGCTGGCCCCGCGGCCATGGACATCCTTCGCCGACGCCTGCAGGGCGATCCCCTGGCACACTGTCTGGGCAGGTGGTCCTTTATGGATCTTGAACTCCAGGTCTCTCCTGATGTCCTCATCCCACGGCCGGACACGGAAACCCTGGTCCGCTGGGCCATCGGCCAAATGCATTCCGGTAAACCGTGGCGCGTACTGGATCTTGGTACCGGGTCCGGAGCTGTGGCCCTGGCCATCGCCCATGCATGGCCAGACGCGGAAATCTGGGCAGTTGAAAGGAGTGTGGAAGCCCTCCGGATCGCAGAAAAAAATGGGGAAATTTTGGGGCACCAGGTCCACTGGTGCTGTGGCGACTGGTGCGCTCCCCTGCCACAGGGGCTCAAGTTTGACCTGATTGTATCCAATCCGCCCTATCTGTCGGATTCAGATCCCCATCTGGATGAACTGTGCCATGAACCCCGCATGGCTCTGGTATCCGGGCCGGAAGGAAACGAATGCTTTGGTACAATTCTGGAACAGGTCCGGCCACATCTCCAGCCGCATACCCGTCTTGCCCTTGAGCACGGCTGTGACCAGAGCGGCTTCGTGCAGGGCCTGTTGCAGCGGCATGGCTGGGAAGACATTTTCACCCTGTGCGACCTGGCGGGAAGAGACCGGGTGAGCGGTGGTACCTGGGGGAGGTGAAATGCCGGAATTGCCAGAAGTCGAAGTTACGCGGCTGGGAATCGCTCCACATGTCGAAGGACAGAAAATTGCCGGTGCTGAAGTGCGCAATGGCCGGTTGCGCCTGCCGGTCAATCCAGATTTTTCCAGCCGTCTGGAAGGACAGCAGCTGGGGATTCTCTGGCGGCGCGGGAAATATCTGGTGGGAGAGCTGGAGAAGGGCCAGCTGCTGATCCATCTGGGCATGAGTGGCCATTTGCGGATTCTGCCCTCCCAGACTCCTCCGGCTGCCCATGACCATGTGGACATCCATTTTGCAGGAGGGAACTGTCTACGTTTCCATGATCCCCGGCGCTTTGGCCTGATCCTCTGGGGAGAGAATTTCCGCACGCATCCACTGCTCCAGAATCTGGGTCCTGAACCGCTCACGCCGGATTTTTCCGGCTCCTACCTGTTCCAGTGCAGCCGGGGACGTACCCAGGCCGTGAAGGCTTTTCTGATGGATGCCCAGACCGTGGTAGGCGTGGGCAACATCTATGCCAATGAATCCCTTTTTCTGGCTGGTCTTGATCCGCGGCGCCCGGCTGGCGGGCTTGGCCCCGCACAATGCCGACGACTGGCCATTTCAGTTAAGCAGGTGCTGGCGGATGCCATAGCGCAGGGAGGCACAACCCTGCGGGATTTTGCGAGACCAGATGGCAGAAACGGGCATTTTCGACTATCTCTGCGGGTGTACGGAAAAGAGGGGGAGCCATGCCCCCGCTGCACGCGCACACTGGCTGGAACGCGCATCGGCGGACGGGCATCCGTTTTCTGTCCCCGCTGCCAGCACTAGCGCCCGGAGAAATATGCAATCTACAGCCCATACCCGTTCGCTCATCCTGGAAGGATTGCAGTCACTGAATGACTGGCGGCAGCAGGTGGTGCTATCGCTGCGCGCCCTGGCCGAACTGGCAGGTGAGCTGGGCCTCCTGCCAGGTGGCACCATCCTGCGCATAGAAAACCTGGCGTTTGAGATCACGCAGGACAGCCTCCGTCTGGCTGTCGTCGGGGAGTTTTCCCGTGGCAAGAGCGAACTGATCAATGCCCTGCTTTTTGCCGATCAGGGACAGCGGTTCCTTCCGTCCGGCAGTGGGCAGACAACCATGTGTCCTGTAGAAATCCGTGGTGCTCCCCAGGGGCGGCCGGGATTGCAGATGCTGCCTATTGCCAGCCGAAGCATTGACGTAAGCATTGAAAAGCTCAAGCGGGCGGGAAGCGCCTGGGTGCGGATGCCGCTTGATGCTGTCATGTCCGGGGAACGTGCGGCACCGCTCAAGGCCCTGACGGAAACGGTCTGTGTCGCCATTGAGGACGCCCGCCGCCTGGGCTTGTGCCCTCCCCTCAACCAGACGCCAAGAGACCGTGAACGCACGGTGTGTCCTTCCTGTGGACTGGGAAAAGTGCTGATCCCCCGCTGGCGGCACGCCCTGCTGTACCTTCCCCACCCAATGCTGGATGCAGGACTGACGGTTTTGGACACCCCGGGACTCAATGCAATTGGAGCTGAACCGGAACTCACTTTCAGCATGCTGGCCGACGCCGATGCCATCCTGTTTCTTCTCGGGATAGATACGGGCGTTACCCAGAGTGACATGACCATCTGGGATCAGTATCTGAAACGGATTGGCCTGCGCAGCCAGCTGGTGATTCTCAACAAGGTTGACACACTCTGGGACGAGCTTCGGGATCCCGAAGAAATAGAACAGGAAATCGGCATGCAGGCCGAGAAGACTGCGCAGCGTCTCGGTGTGAAACGGGCCCAGGTGATCCCCCTGTCCGGACACAAGGCGCTGGTAGGTCGTGTCCGGGGGAATGAGGAACTTGTGGAGCGCAGCGGGATCCGTATCCTGGAGTCCGCCATTGCCAGTCTGCTGATTCCCGGGCGGCGGGAAACCCTGCAGACGAAGAGCCGGCTGGTCGCGGACAAGGCGATCGCAGACCAGAAATCCCTGCTGAGGAACCAGATGGAGCATCTGCGGATGCAGATTCAGGACATGCAGCAGCTCCGGGAGCGAACCAGCGAAAAGGTGCCCAGACTTATCGCGCAGCACCGCCAGAAGCTGGAGCAGTTCGAGGTGGACCGCCGGGCCTTCGAATCCAGGAAAACGGCTTTCCAGGAAGTCGCCCGGGAATATCTGCTGGCTCCCCTGTCTACCGGAGCCTTTGACCTGCTGATCAGCAATGCCAAGGGGGAAATGCTTTCTGCGTGGACGACAGCCGGCATTGTGGACCGCTTCCGGAGCTTTTTTGCCGAAGCCATCAGCCATTTCGACAGTGCACTGGCTGGTGCGGCAAAAGTCAATGCGCAGATTTCCGGTGAATACCAGATCCTCCAGAGCCGGTACCTCCTTCCCGCCCTCAGTGCTGTCCCCTATGCCATCATGCCACGGCGTGCCGAACTAATCTCCATGGGGGAGAGTTATGAACGTTTTGGCATGATGCTCGAGATCGCTGTCAATACGCAGAGCGCGGTGGTCCGCAAGGCTTTCCTTGCCGTGGCTGGAAAGGTCCGGGATTTTATTGTGGAAACCCGCCGTGACGCGGAATTCTGGGTAGACGAAATCATGGGAGTAATGAACCAGCACCTTGAACTCTACCACCAGAAGGC
>DAHXMJ010000021.1 GCA_027365525.1 Acidithiobacillus sp. | reverse complement strand
CGGCCCACCTATGGCCTGGACGATGCGGACATTGCACGGATGCTGCAGGACGCCCTGCAGCATGGCGAGGAGGATGTGGCCCACAGACGGATCGCCGAAGCCCGGGTCGAGGCACAGCGGGTGCTGGAAGCACTGGACGGTGTCCTGTCCGGAGACGCGGAATTTCTCGGAAAAGCCGAGCTGGACAGGATCCGGGAAGCGCGCAGGCGCCTGCAGGAATGTCTCGGGGGCGATAGTCCCGAAGCCATGGCGGCTGCGGCTGCAGCAGTGGAAAAAGCGGCGGAAGTTTTGGTGGAACAGCGCATGGACCGTGCCATCCGTGAGGCGGTGGCCGGGCACTCTGTTGAGGAATGGAAGGACTGAATGGCCAGAATCCGCATACTGCCCCACCCGGAAATTTGCCCGAAAGGCGCAGAGTTTGAGGCGGAACCGGGGGAAACTATTATTGCTGCTGCCCTGCGGAATGGGGTGGCCATCGAACACGCCTGTGAAATGTCCTGCGCGTGTACGACCTGCCACGTAATCCTGCGGGAAGGCTTTGACAGCCTCCTGCCGGCGGAGGACAAGGAGGAGGATCTCCTTGACCGGGCTTGGGGCCTGGAACCTGACTCGCGCCTGAGCTGCCAGGCGGCGGTCCAGGCCACCGATCTCGTCGTGGAGATCCCCAAATACACCATCAACCTGGAAAAGGAACGCCACTGATGCGATGGACAGATACGCAGGAAATTGCCCTGGCCCTGGAAGAACACCACCCTGGCTGTGATGTCGCGCACCTGCGTTTTACTGACCTGCACCGCTGGGTTCTGGAACTTCCGGGTTTTCAGGATGATCCGGAAAAATCCAGCGAGCGCATCTTGGAGGCGATCCAGATGACTTGGCTTGCCGAACGGGACTAGAAGGCACAGGAAAGGCGTATGCCCAAAGCCGTTGTTGCCCTGTCAGGAGGGGTAGATTCTGCCGTGGCGGCGGTCCTCCTGCAGGAGGAGGGAGTGGAGCTCACTGGTGTTACCATGCGCCTGTGGCCCCAGAGCCGCTGCTGCGACGAAAAGGATATTGAAGACGCTGCAGATCTTTGCGCCCGGCTGGAAATTCCCTATCGGGTTCTTGATTACCGGGAGCGTTTCCGGGAGATGGTGGTGGATCCCTTCATTGCCGGATATGCGGCCGGGCTGACACCTAATCCCTGCGCCCGCTGCAACCAGCTGCTCAAGTTCGATGCCCTATGGCAGGAAGCGAGGAGCATGGGTGCGGACATACTTGCGACTGGCCATTACGCAAGGCTGGGGCACTGGAACGGTGCCCCAGTCCTGCTGCGGGGGGTGGACCAGCGCAAAGACCAGTCCTATTTCCTGTTCGGTGTGTCCCGGGAAATTCTTCCCCATCTGCGGTTTCCGGTCGGGGAGATGGACAAGGAGACCGTACGCGGTATCGCCCGCAGGCTGGGGATCCCTCTGGCAGGGAAGTCCGATTCCCAGGACATCTGTTTCGTTCCGGGAGGAGATTACCGGGCTTTCCTCGGGAAACAGGGCGGAGCCACGGGAGCCCTTCCCGGAGATATTGTCCGTATGGACGGGGAAATCGTCGGGCAGCATGACGGCATTTCCGGCTATACGGTAGGGCAGCGGCGGGGGCTTGGCGGTGGCAGCGGGGAACCCCTGTATGTTGTGGGCTTGGATGCGAACCGCAATGAAATCCGGGTGGGACCGGCAAGCGCCCTGTTCCGGGACCGTGTCTCCCTGCATGGCTGCCGATGGCTGGTCCCAGACTGGGATGGTGGTGGATCCGCTTCCTACGCCGTCCAGGTGAAGCTGCGCTATGCGGCCCAGCCAGCCGCCGCCCGGCTGTACCTTCTTCCGGAAGGGCGGGGTGAACTGCTCCTGGATGAGCCACAGAGAGCAGTGACTCCCGGCCAGGCAGCGGTCTGCTATGACGGCGACCGGCTTCTTGGTGGAGGATGGATTGCCGTTTCTGGGGATGGAGAGTAGCAGGCGCTTGGCAGACAGGGCCTGTGTAGGAGAGAATGGCCCGGAACAGGAACGGGAGCGGTGGCCGGAATGCAGGACGAGCAGAATTCCTATCGTATTCTGGTGGTGGAGGATGAAGAGGGCATCCGGGAACTTCTCCGCCTGACCCTGGAGAAGCAGGGGCATGAAGTAACTGCAGCCCCCAGTGTGGAAGCTGCGGAAGCCTTTCTGCAGGCCGGGATTCCGCATCTCCTGATTCTCGACTGGATGCTGCCGGGGGAAAGCGGGGTGGCCTGGTGCCGAAGCCTGCGCCGGCGCGAAAGCCTGCGGACCCTCCCCATCATCCTCCTTACGGCGCGTGGGGAGGAGGGAGACCGTGTGCATGGCCTGGAGTCTGGAGCCGATGACTATATGGCCAAACCTTTTTCTCCCCGTGAACTGGTTGCCAGGGTGCAGGCGCTTCTGCGGCGCAGCCATGGCGAGCTGATGCCGAGCCGGCTGCAGGTGGGCGATCTCCACGTTGATCTCCGTGCCCACCGTGTCACTGTCGGCGACCGGCCGCTGAGCCTGGGCCCCACGGAATTCCGCCTGCTGCGGGTGTTTGTTTCCAATCCCGACCGTGTCTATTCCCGTGAGGCGCTGCTGGACCTGGTCTGGGGGAGGCAGGCCTATGTGGAAGAGCGGACAGTGGATGTCCATATCCGCCGTCTCCGCCGTTCCCTTGAAACGGCCGAATACGCCGACATCATCGAAACAGTGCGGGGGGAGGGATACCGGTGCAACCCCGCAGCGTGCAGGAAACCCCATCCGGACAGCGGGGAGGCGTGAGCCTTTTCCGGGCATGGATTCCGGCCGTCATCCCGCCGACGCTGTTTGCGGCCTGGGGCGCTCTGTGGGGAGTGCAGTCCTCCCTGCTGGTGCCGGCGGGCATTGGACTGACCGTAATGTCGTTCTGGGTCGGGTGGCACCGCCAAGAGGCCCTGCGCTTCCGCAGCTGGTTCCGGGAAAAGCGGACACGCATGCCTCCCCTGAGCCATGGGATCTGGGAGGAAACTTTTGCGGAGGGATATCACTGGCGGAGACACCAGGAAATCCAGCGGCAGCAGCTGAATGCCCAGGTCGGCCAGCTGCAGGATGCCCTGCAGGCCCTCCCAGATGCCCTTTTGCTCATGGACCGCGAGGGCCGGCTGCTGTGGGTCAATCCGGCTGCCGTACGTCTTCTCCACCTGCGTTGGCCAGAGGATTCCGGAACTCCGCTCTCGCTCTGGCTCAGGATGCCCGGTGTGCGTACCTTTCTGGCTGGAGACGGGCCGGCGGCAATTACTCTTACCCTGCCGGAAGGAGACTCCAGGGTGCTGGAGGGCCTGCGGTACCCGCTGGATGGGGCAGGGGTTCTGGTTCTTTTCCAGGATGTGACCCGGTTGCGGCAGCTGGAGCAGGTGCGCCAGGATTTTGTTGCCAACGTTTCCCACGAGCTTCGCAGTCCGCTGACAGTCATCCTCGGGTTCCTGGAGAATCTGCTGGATGGACCCTTGGGAGAGGACCTGGATGCCGGTCCGCAGCTCCGTCTCATGGAAGCGGAGGGGCAGCGGATGCAGTCGCTGGTGGAGGATCTTCTTTCCCTGGCCCGCATGGAGTCGGCGGATCCGGACCCGGAGCGCTGCGAGATGGTCCATGTTTCACAAATTATTGAAAGAACACGGGAATCTTTGGCTGGGCAGATCGCCGAAAAGAATCTCCTCCTCCGCCTGGATCTTGATAGGGATCTGGCTATTTTCATGGAACCGCTCGATCTCCGCAGCATCGTCCAGAACCTGATGGAAAATGCCGTCAAATACGTTCCTTCTGGTCGGGACATTACTGTTTTTTGGGGGCAGGATGGACTTGGACTGCTATTCCGGGTGACAGATTCAGGCGAAGGAATTGCTCCAGAGCATCTGCAACGCATCACCGAGCGGTTTTACCGCGTGGACCGTGGACGTTCGCGGAGGATGGGAGGCACCGGGCTTGGCCTTTCCATCGTGCGCCACGCAGCCGAGCGCTACGGCGGACAGCTGCAGATCCAGAGCGATCCAGGCCAGGGATCCCGCTTCCAGGTGCGGTTTCCTCTGCAGCTGGAGCGCCATCCGCTCCGGAGCCCGGAGGCCGGCCGACCCAAGGCTACGCGTGCGTCATAAAATTATGCAATTCGCAGTATTTAAGGAGTGACCCTTGATGGAGCAGTCTCCCGTGACAGAGAAGCGGTCGAGCAAGATTTCGGTCCGCAGCCTGGATTTTTACTACGGCCAGACACAGGCCCTGAAAGACATCAATATGGAGCTCCTGGGTAACCAGGTGACAGCCTTCATTGGCCCATCCGGATGTGGCAAGTCTACCCTCCTGCGTGTGTTCAACCGCATGTATTCTCTATACCCAGGACAGCGGGCTACCGGAGAGGTCATTCTGGATGGGGAAAACATCCTTTCCCCGTCAACCAACGCCAATCTGCTGCGTACGAAGGTAGGCATGGTGTTCCAGAAACCCACGCCGTTTCCCATGTCCATCTATGAAAATATCGCCTTCGGCATCCGCCTGTATGAGAAATTGCGTAAGGTGGAGATGGATGAAAGGGTAGAGCAGGCCCTGCGCCAGGCAGCCCTGTGGGACGAGGTGAAGGACAGCCTGCGCAAAAGCGGGCTGAGCCTGTCCGGTGGCCAGCAGCAGCGTCTGTGTATTGCCCGTGCCGTTGCCGTGCGCCCAGAAATCATCCTGCTGGATGAGCCTACCTCCGCTCTCGATCCCATTGCCACCCTCAAGATCGAGGAACTCGTCAGTGAACTGAGCCAGCAGTTTACGCTGCTGGTGGTGACCCACAACATGCAGCAGGCGGCACGCGTATCGGACTACACGGCGTTCATGTACCTTGGAGAGATGGTAGAATACGGGCCGACACAACAGCTGTTTACGAACCCCCGGCAGAAACAGACCGAAGACTACATCACCGGCCGCTATGGCTAAGGAGTCCGAGATGAGTATCGCCCGCCATACTTCCCAGCGTTTTGACGAGGAGCTGCACGGGGTCCACGATCTGGTCCATACCATGGCTGGAGTGGTTGAGGAGCAGTTCCGCAATGCCTTGATTGCCTTGCAGAACCAGGATCTGGAACTGGCCAGCGAGGTCATCAGCGGTGACTCGGTGGTCAACGGTTACGAGGTGCGCATTGAGGACGAGTGTATCGGAATCCTCGCACGGCGGCAGCCGGCGGCAGGGGACCTGCGGCTGGTCATGACCCTAATCAAGTCCATCGCCGATCTGGAGCGCATTGGAGACAAGGCGGTCAAGATCGGCAGCATGGTGATTTCCATGTCGCATGGCGCCCGCAGCATCCACCCGGGCTTTCTCAGGGACGTGAAGGTCATGGGCGACTTTGCCCTCAGCATGCTGCACCGTTCCATGGATGCCCTCGCCCGTGCTGATGTCGATCTTGCGATCGAGATCGCCAAGGGCGATGAGGAACTCAACCAGGAGTATCGGGCCGCCATGCGCCGCCTTATTACCTACATGATGGAGGATCCCAGGACCATTACTCCGGCGATTGATGCTCTTTTTATCGCCAAGGCCATCGAGCGGGTGGGAGATCATGCGCGCAATGTCTGTGAGTATGTGATCTATCTGGCCAAGGGCATGAATGTTCGTCATGTCCCCATTGAGCAGGTGGCAAAAGAGATCCAGGACTGAACCTGTGCACCCGATGGAAGAAGGGCCGGCCACCTCTCCTGCATCCACACTGCTGGCGGCTGTGGATCTCGGGTCCAATTCTTTCCATATGGTGGTGGCGGAGGAGGTAGGGACCGAGATTCGGCTGCTCGACCGGCTCAGGGAGGGGGTGCGGCTCGCTGCAGGCCTGCGGAAGAACGGCACCCTCGATCCCGTAGCCGAGTATCGGGCCCTGGAATGCCTTGCCCGCTTTGGACAGCGGTTGCGCGGGATTCCAAAAGACCGGATTCGCGTTGTCGGCACCAATACCCTGCGCCAGATCCGGTCCGCCGATTCCTTTCTCCAGGGGATCGAGACGGCTCTTGGCGTTCCTGCAGAAATTGTCGCGGGACGCGAAGAGGCGCGACTGATCTATCTGGGGGTTGCCCATGCCCTTGCGGTCGATCCGGGAGAACGCCGCCTCGTCGTGGATATTGGCGGAGGAAGTACCGAGATTGTGGCAGGACGGGGATTTACTCCGGAGGTCATGGAAAGCCTGCATTTTGGATGCGTTGGTTCCACCATCGCACATTTTCCTTCTGGGAGAATCACCCGGGGAAGTTTTGAGGCGCTTTACCGCCAGGTCCGGCTGGCCATGGAAGCGTCCCTGGCTGCCTACCTCCGTTTTGGCTGGGACCAGGCAATCGGTTCTTCTGGAACGGTCAAGGCCATTCTCCGGATTCTGCAGGAAAATGGGCGTGGCCCCCGCATCACGCATACCGGGCTCGTCTGGCTCCGGGGCGAGATTCTTCGCCTGGGGGATGTCCAGGCCTTGGGGCAGATCCGCGGACTCAAGGCCGACCGGGGTGCGGTGTTTCCGGGCGGCCTGGCCATTCTCTGTGCGCTGTTCGATGCTCTGCAGATCGGGGAAATGCGCTTTTCTGAAGGAGCTCTGCGGGAAGGCGTAATCTATGATCTTCTTGGACGCATCCACCATGAGGATACGCGTGAGCTGGGTATCCTGAACCTGCAGGAACGGTTTCACAGCCAGCGGGAGCGTAACGCGGAAGCCGGACGCTGGGCACAACGGTTTTTCCGCATTGCGGGACCCGTGTGGAACCTGCAGGAGTACCACTGGCGCTGGCTTTCCTGGGCGGCTGCCACCCACGATATCGGTCTGGACATTGCCCACTCGGGGTTTCACCGGCATGGAGAATATATCTGGCGCAATGCCGATATCGCCGGCTTTTCCCGCCGTGAGCAGCAGATCATGGCGGCGCTCGTGCGGCTGCAGCGCAAAAAGCTGCCATCGGAAGTGCAGGTAGGCGCAATGGGGATCCAGGAAGAGGACATTGGCCCGGTACGCCATCTGGCCATTCTGCTGCGGCTGGGTATCCTGTTCCAGCGGGGTGCAGATGGCCTTGGTGAGGAACCTGGGATGATGGTCCTTGGGCGGACACTGCACTTTCGTTTTGCTCCCGGGTGGATGCGCAGGGTTCCGCTTCTGGCGGCAGAGCTCGAGAATGAGCAGGGTCTGGTCAGCCCGGACTTCCAGATTCTCTGCTGACCTCCCGCTCCCGGAACGCATGGATTCCCTGAACTGGATATTGCATTTCCTGGGCCTGTCCCCCCTTACTCTTCAGGAAGTGACCCTTTTCCTGCGCAGGTACGGCTATGGGATTCTTTTTCTCGGTACCCTTCTTGAGGGAGAAGCGGTCGTTCTGGTGGCGGGCGTACTGGCACATGCCGGAGTCCTGGATCTGGGCGGTGTCATTCTTTCCGCCTGGGCAGGCAGTACCCTGAATGACCAGGCCCTCTACCAGCTGGGCTACCGCTACGGGGAAAAGGTGCTTGGCTGGCTGCCCAGGATTTTCGCACGCCACGCAGCACGCGCAGAAGGCTTTATCCGGCGCTTTGGTGATGGCATTACCGTGGTGTTCCGTTTCCTATATGGTACACGGACGGTTACCCCCATCCTGCTTGGCATACACCGCTATCCACTGCGGCGCTACTGGTGGCTGAACATACTTGCAGCCTTGGTCTGGTCTGCGGCTGTTGCGGTGGCGGGCTACCTGCTGGGGGCTTCCATTCCGCTGATGCTTGGTGAGCTGCATCATCTGCAGATGGCCCTCCTGGGAGCAGTCGCGCTCGCCGTGCTTTTTTTCTGGTGGCGGAGCCGCCCTCCGTCCTGAAGCCGGAGGTTTGCCGGTACCGGCTTTTTATGCTAAAAAACGCCCAGGCTGAACAGCCCAAATTCACACACCGATCGGCACAGGTGGCCGGGTGTCCTCCGGGATGGCCCCCTGGGGTCGGTGGCGGCAACCAACCCTTTAAAAGGAGTATTTTTATGAGCAGTCCTACGGTCAGCATGCGCGCCCTGCTGGAAGCCGGAGTCCATTTCGGGCACCAGTCTCGCTACTGGCATCCGAAAATGGCACCCTACCTGTTTGGCGAGCGAAACCGCATCCATATCATCAACCTTGAGCATACCCTGCCCATGCTCCGCGGGGCACTGGCCTTCCTTGAGCAGATTTCCCGCAGGCACGGACGGGTCTTGTTCGTGGGTACCAAGCGTCAGGCCCGGGAAGCGGTGGAGCAGGAAGCCCGGCGCTGCGGTGCTTTCTATGTAAACCAGCGCTGGCTGGGCGGCACCCTGACCAATTTCAAGACCATCCGACAGTCTCTCCGCCGTATGGAAGAGCTGGAACAGATGCAGGTGGATGGCACGATGGACAAGCTGACCAAAAAGGAAGCACTGGACCGGGGCCGGGAGCTCGAGAAGCTGGAACGCAGTCTTGGGGGTATCAAGGAGATGACCGGCATCCCGGATGCCATTTTTGTGATTGACGTAGGCCACGAAAACATTGCGGTGTCCGAGGCGAAAAAGCTCGGAATTCCCGTGGTGGGCGTGGTGGACAGCAACTGCAATCCATCGCCTGTTGACTATCCCATTCCTGGCAACGACGACGCGGGCCGTGCCATACGTCTCTACGCCAGTCTTGCGGCCGAAGTCATTCTGGCCGGGCGCCAGGGGATGGAATCGGACCTGCTCGACGAGTTCGTCGAGGTTGAGGAAGACGCCATTGATATTGATGCAGGCTGAATGGCGGTTTCTTTTCCCGGAATGAGGAGCAGTTATGACAATTAGTGCGCAGCAAGTAAAGGAATTGCGGGAACGGACCGGCGCCGGAATGATGGAGTGCAAGACAGTCCTGACCGAGGCTGGTGGGGATATGGAAGTGGCTATTGATCTGCTGCGCAAGCGCGGGCTGGCCAAGGCCGACAAGAAGGCTGGTCGGGTAGCGGCGGAAGGTGTGGTCGTGACGGCTACCAGCGCCGACCTGAAGCGCGCGGTTCTTCTGGAAGTCAACTGCGAAACCGACTTTGTCGCCAAAAACGAAGAGTTTCTGGCGTTTGCCCGGCGGGGCGCCGAGCAGGTGCTGGCCGGTGGTGCCGCCGATGTGGCGGCACTGGGGACAGGTGCCCTGGAGGAGCAGCGGAAGGAGCTGGTCAGCAGGCTGGGTGAGAACATCGCGCTTCGACGTTTTCATTCCCTCGACGTGGGCAGTGGTCTGGTCGGGGCCTACCTTCATGGCGGACGTATTGGGGTTCTGGTCGCCGTAGAAGGAGCCGCAGCGACGGCGGAACTGGTCCGTGACCTGGCCATGCACGTAGCGGCCTCCCGTCCGGAGGTTGTCCGTCCGGAAGATGTGTCGTCCGAGAGGGTAGCGCGGGAAAAGGAGATCCTGGTAGCCCAGGCTGCCGACAGCGGCAAGCCGGCCGACATCGTGGAAAAAATGATCTCCGGCCGTCTGAACAAACTGCTGGGCGAAATTGCACTTACCGGGCAGCCGTTTGTCAAGAATCCTGACCAGACTGTGGGAGCCTTGGTGTCGTCTTTCCCGGGCTGCCAGGTGCGGGAATTCGTGCGTTTTGAAGTGGGAGAGGGAATCGAGAAGGGGCCGGCGGCCGATTTTGCCTCGGAGGTTATGGCGCAGGTACGGGGATCCTGAATGTCTGCGCCAGCCCGGTATACCCGCATCCTTCTGAAGCTCAGTGGTGAGGCCCTCATGGGTGAGGGCCAGTATGGGGTGGACAGGGCGGTTGTCCAGCGCATGGCAGCCGAAATCAAGGAAGTGGTGGACACCGGCGTGCAGACTGCCATCGTGATCGGCGGCGGGAACATTTTCCGTGGCATGGCCAAGGCTGCTGAAGGCATGGACCGGGCGACCGCAGACTATATGGGCATGCTGGCAACGGTCATGAATGCCCTTGCGGTACAGGATGCCCTAGAGCATCTGGGACTTCCCACCCGTGTGCAGTCTGCCCTCCATATCGAGCAGGTGGCTGAGCCTTACATCCGCAGGAGGGCCATCCGCCACCTGGAAAAAGGCCGTGTGGTAATTTTTGCTGCAGGAACCGGAAATCCCTTTTTTACGACGGATACGGCAGCAAGTCTTCGGGCAGTGGAGATCAATGCGGAACTGGTACTCAAGGGGACAAAGGTGGACGGCGTCTATACCGAAGACCCTGTGACCCATCCCGATGCCATGCGCTATCGGGAACTCACGTATACGCAGGTACTGGAACAGGATCTCCAGGTCATGGACGCCACGGCCATTACCCTCTGCCGCGATAACGAAATGCCGATTGCTGTATTCTCCATGAACAAGCCGGGTGCCCTGATGCGGGTACTTCAGGGTGAGGAAGAAGGTACTTCGGTGCGGAGTTCACTGTCATGACGGTTGCAGATATCAGGAAAGACGCGGAAACGCGGATGAAGAAGAGCATCGAGGGGCTTAAATCCGAACTCTCTCGCCTTCGTACCGGTCGCGCCAGCGCGTCTCTTCTGGACCATGTTGAAGTCGACTACTACGGAGCCCCGGCTCCCCTGTCCCAGGTAGCTGCGGTCATGGTCGCCGATGCAAGATCACTGGTTGTAACCCCCTGGGAAAAAAATCTTATCCCAAAAATTGACCGGGCCATCCGCGATGCTGGACTTGGACTGAATCCCGTCTCTGGTTCGGACAATGTGCGGGTTCCCCTCCCGCCACTTTCGGAAGAGCGGCGGAAGGAAATGGTCAAGATAGTCCGCCAGGAGGGGGAGGGGGCCAGGGTGGCCATCCGGAACATCCGCCGGGATGCCTTGGGCCAGGTCCGGGAACTGCTGCGGCAGAAGACCATTTCCGAGGATGAGGAACGGCGGGCTGCAGAAGAGTTCCAGAAGCTGACGGACCGTTTTGTCGACGAAGTTGATGGGGTAGTGGAGGCCAAAGAGTCGGATCTCATGGAGGTCTGAACCGTGCCGGGACACGAGATACCAGGGTCCATTCCTCGACCCAAGCACATCGCTATCATCATGGACGGCAATGGCCGCTGGGCCTACCGCCAGCACCTGCCTAGGGTTGCGGGACACAGGCGGGGAGCGGAGGTGGTGCGGGAAATGGTCCAGGCCTGCGCCGAAAACGGCATCCCCCACCTGACTCTTTTTGCCTTCAGCACAGAGAACTGGCGGCGCCCCCCCCTTGAGGTCCGCCTGCTGATGAATCTTTTCCGTCTTCTGCTGCGGCGGGAAATCCGGAAACTCCACGACAATGGTGTCCGCCTGCGCATTGTCGGAGACCGTGACTCCCTGGAGCCCGACCTCCAGGAAATGATCCGGGGGGCGGAATCGCTGACTGCTGGCAACCGCCGTCTTCATCTGAACCTTGCCGTGAACTATGGCGGCCGCTGGGACATTGTACAGGCCTCCCGGAAGGCAGTGCTGGAATTGCGCGCAGCCGGAGAAGATCCCGGACACCTGTCAGAGGAGCGGATAGCAGCGCATCTTTCCCTGGCGGATACTCCAAACCCCGACCTGCTTATCCGCACCGGCGGAGAGCAGCGCATCAGCAATTTTCTTGTCTGGCAACTGGCCTATACGGAATTCTATTTTACCGATACGCTCTGGCCGGATTTCGGACGGGAGTCGCTGGAAGTGGCCCTGCGCTCCTTTGGGCAGCGGCAACGGCGGTTCGGTCGCACTGGCGACCAGATCCTGGACGGTTCTTGCGCCAGCGAATAGTCACAGCCGCGCTTCTGCTAGTGCTGGTTACACTGCTGGCGCTCCGGGCTCCGTCACCGGCCTTTATCGCCATTCTGGCCGTTGTCCTGTTTCTGGCCGCCCGGGAATGGTGGCTTCTCGCACGGGTTTCCTCCCCCTGGCCACCAGCTCTGCTTGCGGCCACCTTTTCTGGAATTGGGGCCATCCCGGACAGGCTGGCTCCTCCCATCCTGGCACTCGGAGCCAGCCTCTTCTGGACCCTGATTCCCCTGCTTCTGGCCCGAGCCGTTCGGCCGGGTCCCGGCCTGCGCCCCCTGTCTGCTGTCTTTTCCCGTTTTCTCTCCATTCCGGTCCTGCTGCCTCCGTTCCTGCTGGCCGCCTGGGTGCAGGGTTTCCATGGCGGACTCCTGCTTTGGGGAATTCTCCTGATCAGCGCATCCGATGTCGGGGCCATGTTCGCCGGGCGCCGCTTCGGCCGCCGACGCCTGGCACCCCTGCTTAGTCCTGGGAAAACTGTTGAAGGGCTCTGGGGAGGCTTGATAGCCGGGGCGCTCGTAGGCACACTGGGCGCTGGTCTGCTCTACGGGATGCACGCAGGTGTGCTGGCCATGGGCGCGGCTACGGGTGCGGTGGTGTCGGGATACGGGGTTTTGGGTGACCTGCTCGAGAGCCTGCTCAAGCGGTCTTGCGGAAAAAAAGACAGTGGCACGCTGCTGCCGGGGCATGGAGGCATTCTCGACCGGATAGACGCCATGACATCGGGCCTGCCGGTATTTTTTCTGTTTTCCTATTTTCAGGGTTGGTGGACATGACGCGTGGCATCTGCATTCTGGGAGCGACCGGATCTATTGGACAGAACACTCTGGATGTGGTGTCCAGACATCCGGGTGAATTCCGGGTAGTGGCCCTGACCGGCAGTACCCGGGTAGAAGAAATGCTCCCCCTCTGCCTGCGCCACCATCCGGAATTGGCCGTGATGGTGGATGCAGGGGCGGCGGCGAAGCTCCGCGAGGCCCTTGCCGCACATGGCCACAACCACATTCTGGTGGAAAGCGGGATGGAAGCCCTGGTAGCAGCCTCCACAATGCCCGGTGTGGATGAGGTGATGGCAGCCATTGTTGGCGCTGCGGGACTCCTGCCGACCCTTGCCGCCGTGAAGGCGGGTAGAAAGGTCTATCTGGCCAACAAGGAATGCCTCGTTATGGCCGGAGGGCTATTCATGGAGGAAGTGCGCAGGAACCAGGTGATCCTGCTGCCGATAGACAGCGAGCACAACGCAATTTTCCAGTGTTTGGGAGACGGGCAGGGTGTCCGCCGCATCATCCTCACGGCGTCCGGTGGGCCGTTCCGGCAGTGGCCGCTGGAGCGGCTGGCTGGCGTGACCCCGGAACAGGCCTGTGCCCATCCCAACTGGGTTATGGGACGAAAGATTTCTGTGGATTCTGCGACCATGATGAACAAGGGTCTCGAGGTGATTGAGGCACACTGGCTGTTTTCCCTGGCGCCCGACCGCATCAGCGTCCTTATCCATCCCCAGAGCATCATCCACTCCATGGTCGAATACTTGGACGGATCCGTACTTGCGCAGCTGGGCAATCCCGACATGCGTACGCCCATTGCCCACGCCATGGCTTGGCCAATGCGCATGGAAAGCGGCGTGTCCTCCCTGAATCTCGCCCAGGGGCCGGCGCTGCAGTTTGAGGAACCTGATCTCGGACGTTTTCCCTGCCTGGGGCTGGCTTTCCAGGCACTGGAACAGGGAGCCGGCGCATCTGCCGTTCTGAATGCTGCAAACGAGGTAGCCGTACAGGCATTTCTGGAGGTGCGGATCCCTTTTACGGGAATTGCCCGGGTGGT
Source organism: Acidithiobacillus sp. (assembly GCA_027365525.1). Lineage (GTDB taxonomy): Bacteria > Pseudomonadota > Gammaproteobacteria > Acidithiobacillales > Acidithiobacillaceae > Igneacidithiobacillus. The sequence goes on along the minus strand of DAHXMJ010000021.1, from coordinate 23,092 downwards.
GGAGGAGACCTTGGAGCACTGCCAATCCCGGGTTCCGGAAAGCCTGGAAGCGGTTCTTGCCATTGACGGAGAGGCCCGGCGAACCGCCCAAGACAGGATCCGGCAGACCTTTTCTTCCTGACCGGCTCTGACTTTTTCCATGCAAGTGCTCTTCACCCTGCTGGCTTTCCTGCTGACCACAGGAATTCTGGTCTTGTTTCATGAACTGGGACATTTCTGGATGGCCCGGCTGTTCCATGTCCGGATTCTTCGTTTCAGCATCGGTTTTGGCCCTTTTCTCTGGAGCCGCCGTCTGGGCTCCGACCAGACCGAATATGGCATTGCTGCGATTCCCCTCGGAGGGTACGTAAAAATGCTCGGGGAAACGCCTGAGGATCTTCTGGAGCCAGCCGACCGGTTCCGGTCCTTCACCGGGCTGCACCCGGCCCAAAAATTTCTGGTGGCTGCCGCGGGTCCACTGGCAAATCTGGTGCTGGCTGTGGTCGCATATGCGGTTACGGCCATGGCCGGCATTCCAGGAATTGCACCGGTGGTGGGCCAGGTGGAGCCCAGGGGAGTAGCCGCAGGAGCAGGGCTACAGCCCGGAGACAGGATTCTCGCGGTTGATGGGAGCACCGTATCCGACTGGCAGGATCTGCGCATGCGGCTGCTGGCTGCGGCTGTAGGCGGTACTGTGGTGATCCTGGAGGTCCGGACCCCGGGCGGTACCCGCCAGCGGCTGCAGATGGGTTTTGGACATCTGCCTCCGGACAGTATCAGCAGCGGGTTTATTTCCCGGGTCGTGGGTTTGGGACCCTACCTGCCACCGGTGATCGGCTCGGTGGTGCCGCACAGCCCTGCTGCCCGACTTGGACTTCGGCCTGGGGACCGCATACTTGCCGTGAACGGTCAGCTGGTCCCCAGCTGGCAGTTTTTTGCCAGAGCGGTGGAAGCCAACCCCATGAAGGAAATCCGGGTGCGCTGGCAGGATATGCGGGGGCAGGTACAGCATGGATCGGTGCAACCAGGGCTTTACCTGTTCCATGGCCAGCCGATCGGGCGGATGGGAGTCACTCTTGCGCCGCTACCGGCCAGTCTCATAGTTCTGCACCGGCGCCCTCCCATACAGGCTCTAGGATATGGTTTCGGAGAAACCGTGCGCATATCACGGCTGACCCTGGAAATGTTGTGGCAGATGGTGCAGGGAGTGGCATCCACGAGCAACATCAGTGGACCCATCAGCATTGCCCAGATGGCCGGGGAATCCCTCGAGCTCGGGGTAGGGCCCTACTTTTCCTTTCTGGCACTCATCAGCGTCAGCCTGGCCATCCTTAACCTGCTGCCGGTTCCCATTCTGGACGGAGGCCACCTGGTGTTCCACGGGATTGAATGGATAACCGGGCGGCCAGTTTCCCCGGCGGTGGTGCAAAAAGCCCAGATGATCGGTATAGTTCTGCTCGTGGTGCTTCTGCTCTTCGCCTTCTACAATGACCTTTCGAGATTGCTGAAACCGTGAAAAAACGCAGCCAACCGACCCGTACCATCCGTGTGCTCGCTGCTGGAGCAGCCATTCTTGGAACTGCCTGGACCCTGCCTGCCTGGGGCTTCGCCCCCTTTACGGTACGGAACATCGAAATCCGTGGTCTGCAGCACATTGCTCCCGGGACGGTATACAACTATCTTCCGCTCCATATTGGCGAACAGGTGGACGAGGGACTTGCCCAAAAAGCGGTCCGCAAGCTCTACTCGACCGGCTTCTTCCGAAATATCAGCATTGCCCGTTCTGGACACCAGCTGCTGGTGATCGTGGAAGAACGCCCGATCATTGCGGCGATCCAGACCCAGGGCCTCAAGGCCTTTTCCAAGAAAGAGATCAAGGGATCGTTCGAGGCGCTTGGGCTCGAAGACCGCCATATTTTCAACCGCGCCACGCTGGACCAGGCTGTAGAGGGTCTCCGGCAGCAGTATGATGGCATGGGGTACTACAATGCCCATATCCACACCCAAGTGGAGAAGTTGCCCCGCAACCGGGTGGCAATCTATATCCGTGTCGACCAGGGCCAGCAGGCAACAATCCGGCAGTTGACCATTGTCGGCAACCATGCTTTCAGTGAAAGGCGTCTGCGCAGCCTTTTTGCCCTTGGGGCACCGAACGCCTTTTCCTTTCTGAGTGACAACGACCGTTATTCGCGGGAGAAGTTTGTTCACGGTCTGGAAAAGCTCAACAGCTTTTATCTGGACCGGGGTTATCTCAATTTCGCTGTGGAGTCGTCCCAGGTCCAGGTCAGTCCCGACCGCCGGTACATCTATTTGACGGTCAATGTTCACGAAGGTCCTGTGTACCATATCAGCCGTGTCTCCCTGAGCGGCCGTTTTGTCCTGCCCAGGCAGAAGCTCAAAAAACTCATTACCGTCCATCCCGGGGAGCGTTTCTCGAAGGCCCGGATTGAGGCCAGCAACCGGGCCATAGCCAACCGGCTGGGCGATCTGGGATTTGCGTTTGCCAATACCACGCCGGTTCCGACTGTGGATGCGAAAAAACGGCTGGTGGCACTGAACTTCCAGATCGATCCCGGTCACCGTGTGTATATCCGGCGTATCGAGATTTCCGGCAACAACAAGAGCCGGGACTACGTGGTGCGCCGCCAGTTCCGGCAGATGGAGGGAGGTCTCTACAACCGGCAGCTGATTGACCGTTCCAAGCTCCGTCTCCAGCAGACCGGTTTTTTCCAGAAAGTAAATACAAAGACCGTGCCGGTACCGGGACATCCTGACCAGCTGGACCTGGATGTTATGGTCCACGAGCGTCCCACGGGCAGCTTCAGCATCGGTGTGGGCTATTCTAATGCCGAGGGAATGCTTTTTAACGGCTCCATCAGCCAGAACAACTTTCTAGGGACGGGAAACGCCCTGTCCTTTTCGGCCAACGTGGGGGGGCTAGGGAGCGCCTTCAACCTGTCCTACACAAATCCCTACATTACGCCGGATGGCATCAGTCTGGGTTTCAACATCTACCGTAATGATACAAATCTGTCCACCCTCGCGGTGGCGCCTTACCAGGAAATCGACTATGGAGCGAACACCACCCTGGGTATTCCGGTGGCGCAGCACCTTTACGACTATTTTTCCCTGGGCTACAGCCATACCACCATTAACCTGCAGTCTGGCACCAATATTCCCCTCTACTCGGATTACATCAACACATACGGAAATTCCACAAACTCGGTAACCGTAGGCAACAGCCTCGTGTACAACAGCACCAACTCCCCCATTTTCCCGACCCGCGGGGTGTACGGGCAACTGTCACTCCGGGCGGCGGTGCCTCCGGGGGGACTGCGCTGGTACAAGACACAGCTGCGGGCCCATTACTACCATCCCTTCACGTCTTGGCTTACGGGCGGTCTGGGGTTGCGCTATGGGTTTATCAACAGCTATGGGTCAAAACCCGTACCGTTTTTTGACAACTACTACCTCGGAGGCCCGAGAAGCCTGCCCGGCTACCAGACCTATGCCCTGGGCCCACAGATTGACGGGTATCCGGTGGGGGGGACCCGTGAGCTGCTGATGGACGCGAACCTGTACTTTCCGCTGCCAGGTCTTGAAGACAACCAGAATTTCCGGCTGTCCGTCTTTGTGGCCAGCGGCTGGGTCTACGGTGTCAGTCCTTTCGGCACCAGTGGGGGCTATGTTTACTCCAACAGCTATCTGCCAAGTCTGGGCAATCTGCGGGCGACGGCGGGGGTCGGTCTGCTCTGGATTAGTCCCATGGGTCCGCTGCGTCTGTCCATCGCGGTTCCCCTTAACAAACAGCCAGGTGACCTGACCCAGCCGTTGCAGTTTACTGTGGGCAATGCGTTCTGATGGTCCGGAGAGGTTCTGTTCTCAGCACCTTTGGGATGCTGGCCCTGTTTCTGCTCCAGACTGCTGTCCCCGCCGCGGCCACACCGACGAAAATCGGATTTGTCAATCTCGACCAGGCTTTGCGGGAACTGCCGGAGGCCCGTGCCGGAGCGGTCAGTCTAAACCGGCTCATTGCCCAGAAGCAGAAACAGATTGACGCGTCGAGGCAGCGCATTGTGTCCTACCAGAAGGACTTGGAAAAAAGCCTCCCGGTCTTGGACAACGTCCAGCGCCAGGCCCGAGAGGCGCAGCTGCAGTCCATGGTCATGCACCTGCAGAAAGCGCAGCAGCAGGCCCAGGACGAAATCAACGTAGAGCGCAACCATATCCTAGAAAATATCCAGGACCAGCTTGTTCAGGTAGTCAGCCGGATTGGCCGGGATGGAAAGTACACGCTGATTCTCAATGACAAGTCTGTTCTGTACGTGAGCGGGGCCACCGATCTTACCCAGCAGGTGGTTTCCGCCATGGAACGGCACCAGGCCAGGGCAGCAGGAGGCAGGTGAGCAATGGCCCTTACGGAACCCGTCCCCGTCCGTCTGGACAGGCTTGCTGAACTCCTTGGACTTGAGCTTCGGGGAGACCCCCTAGTAGCTATTTCCGGGATTGCTCCCCTCGAACGGGCGGAAGCCTGCCATCTCGCATTTTTCCAGGACCCCCGACTGGCCAGTCTGCTGGCCAGATCTGCCGCCGGGGCTGTCATCCTCCCGCAGGAGGCAGCTGGTGCCTTTTCGGGAAACTGTCTGGTCAGTCCCAATCCCTATGCCAGTTTTGCCCGGGCCATGCAGCTGTTCCACCCTCCAGAAGTCCCCGATTGTGGATACCGGTCTCCCCAGGCCGAGATTGCCCCGGATGCCGAAATTGATCCAGGGGCCCGAGTTGAGGCCTTTGTCCGGGTAGACAGTGGCGCCAGAATCGGTGCTGGAGTCTGGCTGGAGTCTGGTACCGTGGTTGGCCGTCATGCCTGCATTGGCAGTGGCAGCCACCTCTACCCCGGAGTGAAAGTTTATGCCCGCAGCATCATAGGCCGTAACTGCATCGTGCACGCCAATGCAGTGATTGGTTCAGACGGCTTCGGATTTGCGCCAGAAAGTGGCAGTTATGTAAAGATTCCCCATGCCGGGCGGACTATCCTCGGCAATAATGTGGAAATTGGTGCCAATACCTGCATTGACCGCGGGGTCCTGGACGATACCCTCATTGGGGAAGGCGTCAAGATTGACAACCTGGTTCAGGTCGGTCACAACGTCCACATCGGTCCCCATACCGTGATTGCGGGCCAGACAGGGATTGCTGGCAGCACCTGGATTGGCGCGCACTGCCGGATTGGCGGCCAGGTTGGTTTTGCGGGGCATCTGCGGATCGCAGATGGTACCGTGATTGCCGGCCAGAGTGCCATCACCCACGATCTCCGCCAGGCCGGCGTCTATTCGGGGGTCATACCGGCCCAAGAAGCGCGGAAATGGCGGCGGATGGTCGCACGCCTGAACGGTCTCGACCGCATGGCTCAGCGGCTCCAGCGCTGCGAACACTTGGCACAGTTCCCCCCACCGGCAGACGAGGAGTCCGAAAACTGATGGAAGGTTTTGACATACACGAAATTCTCAGACGGCTGCCCCACCGCTATCCTTTTCTGCTTGTGGACCGGATTCTGGAGCTTGAACCGGGCCGGAGCCTGCAGGCTGTCAAGAATGTCACCATGAATGAACCCCATTTTCAGGGTCATTTTCCGGGGTTTCCGGTGATGCCGGGGGTGCTGATTGTCGAATCTCTCGCCCAGGCCGCTGCCATTCTCGCGTTTGTGTCTGAGGACAAGTACGGCGAAAACGCTGCCGTATATTTTGCCGGCATTGACAAGGCCAGGTTCCGCAAGCCTGTAATTCCCGGGGACAGCCTTCTGCTGACCGCAAAGGTCGCCCGGAGAAAAGCTGGCATGTGGCAGATGGAAACTGTTGCCATGGTGGACGGTACCGAGGTGGCTTCCGCCCTGCTGATGGCCACCCTGCGGGAGCGTGATGCATGAGTGCCGGGATTGACCCCCGGGCTGCGGTAGAGGAGGGGGCACAGATCGGCGCAGGCTGCGTAATCGGACCTTTTGCCGTTATCGGGGCGGATGTCGTGCTTGGCCCGGGCTGCGAGGTGGGAGCCCATGCCGTGGTCCAGGGCCCATGCCATATGGCAGAGGCCAACCGCATTTTTCCTTTCGCCTCCATTGGTACGGCTCCGCAGGACCTCGGCTATTGCGGGGAGCCCACAGAACTTCGGATTGGCAGCCACAACACCTTTCGCGAATTTGTTACCATCAACCGCGGAACCGTCAAGGGGGGTGGCGTCACCCGGATTGGGGACCATAACCTCTTCATGGCCTACTGCCACGTGGCCCACGATTGCCAGATCGGCAGCCGGGTCGTGATGGCCAACGCCGCCACCCTGGCTGGGCACGTGTCGGTAGAAGACGATGCCATTCTTGGCGGCCTGTCTGCGGTCCACCAGTTCGCCCGTGTGGGAGCCCATGCGATCCTGGGCGGAGGAACGATGGCGCCCCTGGACGTTCCTCCCTACATGATGGCCGCCGGAAACCACGCAAGCCTGCACGGCATCAATGTCCGCGGTCTTGCCAGACGGGGATTTTCCCGGGATACCATCACCCAGATCAAGCGGACCTACCGGCTGCTGTTCCGCTCCGGCCTGCGGCTGGAGGAAGCCATGGATGAGGTTGTACGGCGGGGTTGGAATACCCCGGAGGTAGAGAGCCTGCTGTCCTTCATCCGTGCCAGCCGGAGGGGAATTACACGACCATGAGAAATCTGCGTACAGGCGTGATTGGCGCCGGACACCTTGGCCGTTTCCACGCCCAGAAATACGCCGGCTGCTCGGCCTTCCAGGGCATTTACGATTCCGATGTCTCCCGTGCCCAGGACGTGGCTGCCGAACTTGGCTGCCGGGTTTTTTCATCGCCGGAGGCGCTGTTTTCCGAGGTGGATGCCATTTCAGTGGTCACACCAACCTCTACCCATTATGGGGTGACACGGGAAGCCCTGGAGCAGCGGGTCCACTGTCTGGTGGAAAAGCCGTTCACCCTGGATCTCCAGGAAGCAGATGCACTGATACGGCTGGCCCGTGACCAGGGATGTGTGCTGGCGGTCGGCCATATCGAGCGCGCGCAGCCGGTTATGCAGTACCTGCGCACCCAGGAATTCGGCCCCCCCCGCTACCTAGAAGGTGAACGTCTGGCTCCCTTCAAGCCCCGTTCCCTGGATGTGGACGTGATCATGGATCTCATGATTCATGACCTTGACCTGGTGATGATGCTGACAGGCTGCCGACCCCGGGATATCCGTGCTGTGGGAGTCGCAGCAGTGACGACACAGGCTGACATGGCTAACGCCTGGATTACTCTCGACAGCGGCAGCGTCGCGAATCTGGCCGTATCCCGTGCTGTCCGCGAGCCGGTACGACGCATGCGCCTTTTTTGGGAGGACCGGTATGCCTCGGTGGACTTCCTGCAGAACCGGCTGACTTTCTACCGCCATGGCCCGGGGGCGGTCCCAGGCATTCCGGGTGTGGTCGGGGACGTGGTGGATCTGCCCCGTACAGATGCCCTTGAAGTGGAAATCCAGGCCTTTTTGGCTGCTGTCCTTGGAGAGGGGGATATCCTTTGCGATGCCTCCGCCGGCCGGGAAGCGCTTGCGGCAGCCCTGGACGTGCGCCGCGCGGTTGACTCTTTTCTCCATCCAGCCTGAACCCCTAGTGTCCTCCAGGAGGAAAATTCCATGCCATCAGCTTCACCCATCCCCATGGTGGATCTCCGCAGCCATTTTGCTCCCCTGCGCGAGTCGATTCTGCAGGGTATTGGCCAGATTCTCGACCAGGCGAGCTTCATCCTGGGCGAACAGGGGCGAGCACTGGAAAGCAGGGTTTCCACCCTGTCTGGGACCGCGCATGGCATTGGCTGCGCCTCCGGAACTGACGCTCTGATGCTGGCACTGCGGGCCCTCGAAATCGGTCCGGGAGACGAGGTCATTGTTCCCTCTTTTACGTTTATCGCGACGGCAGAGGCCGTACGGTATGTGGGGGCCACGCCGGTGTTTGTGGATGTTGACCCCCGGTACTACACCCTCACACCCGAGGGGGTAGAGGCGGCTATGACCTCCCGGACCCGGGCGATCATTCCGGTCCATCTCTACGGTCTTCCAGCCCCGATGGACGACCTCATGGCCCTTGCACAAGAGAAAGGGCTTCTTGTGGTGGAAGACTGTGCCCAGGCCATTGGAGCCACCATAGGGGACAGGCCGGTGGGCAGCTTTGGACAGCTGGGCTGTTTTTCCTTCTTTCCAAGCAAGAACCTAGGGGGGGCCGGTGACGGTGGGATGGTTGTCACCAGCAGCGGTGATCTCGCGGAACGGCTGCGGGGACTGCGCAACCACGGATCCTGGAAAACCTATCACCATGACGTGTTGGGTTACAACAGCAGGCTGGACGAAATCCAAGCCCTGATACTGTGCCGTCTGCTGCCGCAGATCCAGGAATATACTGCCGGACGCCAGCGGGCTGCCGCCCTGTACGACGCTGCCCTTGGAGATCTTGACCTGGTTCTCCCCCCACGGCGGGAAGGTTATGGGCATGTTTTTCACCAGTACACCCTCCAGATCCGGGATCGGGACAGACTGCGTGTGGCCCTGCAGGCTGCCGGAATTGCCAGCGCCATTTACTATCCTATCCCGGGTCACCGGCAGCGCGCCTTCGCCGATCTGCCTCCGGCCTCCTGTCCGATATCGGACTTCCTGAGCGGAAACGTTCTTTCCCTGCCCATGTTTCCGGAGCTACGGGAGGAGCAGGTCGAGCACATCGCCAGCGTCATCCGGCAGCATCTGGCGGTCTGATGGCTGTGCCCCGGGTGTTTCTGGTGGCCGTGGAACGCTCCGGGGAAACCCTTGGCATAGACATACTCGAGCGCTGTGCCCGGGCCGGAATTACCGCGCAGTGGAGTGGAATTGTGGGGCCACGTCTTGCCGCCGCAGGAGTAAAGGAGGTGGCGGATGGGGAAGTACTGGCGGTTATGGGCCTGGTGGAAGTCCTGCGCCACTATGGCGCCCTGCGGCGGCTGTACAGCCAGGTTGTCCGTTATCTGAACCAGGAGCGTCCGGATGCTGTGGTACTGGTCGACCACCCTGCCTTCAATTTACGGGTGGCTCGTGAGGCCAAAAGGCTTGGAATCCGGGTCCTGTATATTGTTGGACCCCAGATATGGGCCTGGAGGCAGCACCGGATTCACAGGATCCGGGAAGTAGTGGACCGGATGTTTCTGCTGTTTCCTTTTGAGCGCCCCATCTACGCCGAGGCCGGGATCCCAGCCCAGGTGCTGCCCCATCCACTTCTCGCCGCAACGGCTGCGGCCGCGGAGCGGGAGGCTGCCCGGCAGGCACTGCGACTGCCGGCAGAAGGTCCGGTACTGGCCTTGTTACCCGGCAGCCGGCGTAGCGAGATTGCCCGGCTCGCCCGGCCCATGGCCGAGGCGGCCGTGAGGCTGCGCCAGCGCCACCCAGACCTGTGTACTGTCGTCGCCCTGGCCCGGGAAGAACTGGCGGACCAGTGGCTTGAGTGTGCCGGACCGGCCGGAGCCGGAATCGTCCAGGTGGCAGGGCGGAGTACGGATGTGCTGGCTGCTGCCAACCTCGTAGTGGTCGCTTCAGGGACCGCCACTCTGGAAACGGCACTCATGGCCCGGCCAGCTGTGGTAGTCTATGCCATGCAGGCCCTGACCTACCGCGTGGCACGCTGGCTGGTCCGGGTTCCCTTCGTGGCCCTCCCCAACCTGCTTCTTGGCCGGCGCATCTACCCGGAACTGCTCCAGGAGGAGGTCGACCCCGGCCAGATCGCCGCCCTGCTCGAGGAGCTGCTTCAGGGTGAGGGCGATTCGCAGGTGAAGGCGCTACGTTCCCTGCGGGCCCTGCTTGAGGGTGATTCGGAGGAAGCAGTTGCCCAGGGCCTGCGGCAGATCCTCCTGGGAGAACCGGCCGGTGCTTGAGCATCTGGGTCCTGGGGTGGCGGGTGTGGACGAGGCGGGTAGGGGGCCGCTGGCCGGGCCGGTGACTGTAGCTGCAGTCGTGCTGTCGCGGCCACTGCCAGGCCTCAGGGACTCAAAAAAACTGGCGCCCATCCGGCGGGAAGCCTTGGCCCAGAAAATCCGGGAGGAGGCACTGGCCTGGGCCATCGTCTCTGCGGGGACATGGGAAATTGCGCGCTACAATATCCTGCATGCCACCCTGCGGGCCATGGATCGCGCCCTCGCGCACCTGCCCTGTCGGCCGGCCCGGATTCTGGTGGATGGAAACCGGGTTCTGCCCCACTGGAAGGCCGAACCAGTCATCCAGGGTGATGGCATCATTGATGCCATTGCTGCGGCCAGCATTCTGGCCAAGGTGGCCCGTGACCGGGAGATGCGGATTCTGGACAGGCACTATCCGTTGTATGGGTTTGCCGCGCACAGCGGCTATCCGACGGCCCGTCATGTGGAGGCCCTTGGACGTTATGGGCCCACGCCATTTCACCGGAGGGATTTTGGACCGGTCGCACGGACAGGGAGAATGGGCCATGGAACCTAGTTTCGTCCATCTGCACGTTCATTCGGAATTTTCCCTGGAAGACGGAATTATCCCAGTCCGGAAGCTGGTGGCCCGCTGCGCCGAGTCCGGAATGCCAGCCGTAGCACTGACCGACCATGCCAATCTTTTTGCCCTTGTGAAATTCTATTCGGCCGCCCGTGCGGCAGGGATCAAGCCCATTGTCGGCAGTGAGGTCTGGGTGCATGATGGGGAGCATCCGCAGGAGCCTTCAGGGCTGGTTCTTCTGTGCATGGACCGGGGAGGATTCCGGAATCTCAGCCGCCTGCTGAGCAGAGCCTATCTGGAGGGAATGGCCGGGGGAAAGCCCCAGATCTGCCGGGAATGGCTGTCTGAGCATCACGGGGGGCTCATTGCGCTGTCTGCCGCGGGCCGGGGAGAAATTGGCCGTTGTCTTCCAGGAAATCCGCAGGCGGCCGAAGCGCTGGCTCGCTCGTATGCAGCGCTTTTCCCCGACCGCTTCTATCTGGAAATCCAGCGCAACGGGGAGCCAGGCCAGGAACAGCTCAATGGGGCAGTCCTGGACCTCGCAGAGAAACTAGATCTGCCGGTAGTGGCCAGCAACAACGCACATTTTCTGGATCCGGAGGATTTTTCCGCCTTTGATGCCCGGCAGTGCATTGCTTCCGGACATACCCTAGGTGATGAGCGGCGGCCCCGACGCTTCAATCCAGGCCACTGTCTACCAGGACCAGATGAAATGTGGCGACGGTTTGCCGATCTGCCGGAAGCATGCCAGAACACGGTCGAGATCGCCCGACGCTGCAATCTGGAACTGACCCTTGGACACTATACCCTGCCCGACTATCCAACGCCTGACGGCACCCCCCTGCCGCAGTATTTCCGCCAGGCGGCCCAGCGGGGGCTGGAGGAGCGGCTGGAAGGACTTGGCATTAAGGGTCCCGCTGCGCTGCCCTACCGCGAGCGGCTTCTGCGGGAGGTGGATGTCATCGAGCAGATGGGCTTTCCAGGATATTTCCTGATCGTGGCGGATTTTATCCAGTGGGCCAAGGACAACGGGGTACCGGTAGGCCCTGGACGCGGATCCGGAGCCGGTTCGCTGGTCGCCTATGCGCTGCGGATCACGGATCTTGATCCCTTGGCCAACGCTCTCCTGTTCGAGCGTTTCCTGAATCCGGAGCGGGTGTCCATGCCGGACTTTGACGTTGATTTCTGCATGGACCAGCGGGACCGGGTCATCCAGTATGTGGCGGAAAAATACGGGCGCGAGCGGGTGGGCCAGATCATTACATTTGGAACGATGAAGGCCCGGGCAGTGGTCCGCGATGTAGGCCGGGTCATGAATCTTCCCTATGGATTCGTCGACCAGATGGCCAAGCTTGTCCCTGCGGATTTGGGCATGACTCTGGCAAAGGCCATGGCGGAATCCGAGGAGCTGCGCCGGCGCCAGGCAGAAGAGGATGATGTCCGGGAACTCCTGGACATTGCCCTGCGTCTGGAAGGGTTGCCCCGCCATGCCTCTACCCATGCGGGTGGCGTGGTCATTTCTCCGGAACCGCTCGCCGACAGGCTGCCCCTCTTCACCGATGGTTCGGAAAACGGCGGCAACGTCACCCAGCTCGACAAGGACGATGTCGAAAAAATGGGCCTGGTGAAATTTGATTTTCTCGGTCTGCGAACCCTGACCATCATCGACATGGCGCTTTCGGGTATCAATGCTGACCGTGCCCGTCGTGGCGAGCCGCCTCTGGACATTCAGAAAATTCCTCTGGATGATCCCAAGACTTTCCACCTGCTCCGCTCTACGGAGACGGTGGCGGTCTTCCAGCTGGAGTCGTCCGGGATGCGTGACCTCATCCGCCGTCTGCAGCCAGACAATTTCGGCGATATCGTGGCGCTGGTGGCACTGTTCCGCCCTGGCCCCCTGCAGTCGGGAATGGTGGACGACTTCATTGCCCGCAAGCATGGCCGGGCGCCGGTTACCTATCCGCATCCTGCTCTTGCACCGATCCTGAAGGAAACTTATGGGGTCATTGTCTATCAGGAACAGGTGATGCAGTGCGCCCAGGTGCTGGCCGGGTATTCACTGGGCGGGGCTGACCTGCTGCGTCGGGCCATGGGGAAGAAAAAGCCGGAGGAAATGGCCAAGCAGCGTGAAATTTTCCTCGCCGGAGCAGCCAAAAATTCCATTGACGTACACCAGGCAGGTGCGATCTTCGATCTCATGGAAAAATTTGCCGAATACGGTTTCAACAAGTCCCACTCGGCGGCATATGCTCTTGTTTCGTATCAGACCGCTTACCTGAAGGCCCACTACCCCCTGGAGTTTATGGCAGCAGTGCTCACGGCCGACATGGACCATACGGATAAGGTGGTCGCCATGATCGGGGAGTGCCGGCGAATGGGTATAACCCTGCTTCCTCCCTGTGTGGGGCGCAGCCGTCTTGCGTTCCAGCCGGAAGAAAACGGTATCCGCTATGGACTGGGGGCCATCAAGGGACTCGGTCGGGCTGCCGTACAGGCCATCCTCCAGGTGCGTGACGTGGACGGGTTCCCGGATTTTTATGGCTTTCTCTGCCAGGTGGACGGCCAGAAACTGAACCGCCGCAGCCTCGAAGCCCTGATCCGGGCAGGAGCCCTGGATCTCTGGGGTGGAGCCCGTGGCCGGCTGCTGGCCTCACTGGACCTGTTTCTGGAAAACGCTGCCCAGGCCCAGCGTCTTGCCGAAAGTGCCCAGTCCTCTCTGTTCGGCGCCCAAGAGAGCAGCCCGGCGCCCCCGGCATGGGTCGATAATCCGTCCTGGAATCTGGCCGATACTCTCAGGGGCGAGCGGGAAAGTCTGGGGCTTTATCTGAGCGGCCACCCCATGGCAGAATTCCGCCAGACCCTGCAGAATATGGGCGTGACTCCACTGGGGAGTCTCTCTGAAAGGACAGGAGTCCTGGTGGCAGGACTGCCGGTCGCGCGTCGCAGCACGCGGACGCGCAAGGGTGACCGTATCCACTTTGTGACCCTGGAAGACGAAACTGGCCGCGTGGATGTGGTGATCTTTTCCGAAATCTGGAACGGCTCGCGGCTGGCGCTGGTGGACGATGTCCCGGTTCTTGTTTTCGGAGATTTGGCGGAAGACCAGTTCTCCGGTGGACTCCGCCTGAACGCGCAGCGGCTGTTTTCCCTAGAAGGGGCACGCAGAGAACTGGCGGAGAGCGTAGAACTGGATCTTCCCGGCGGTCTCGGGGCTATGGATCTTGCCGAATGCCTGCGCCCGTACGGGAGCGGTCCGGTACGTATCCGGCTGCGGCTGCAGGTGGCCGGGGAATTTTTGGCCCTCCTGGAAGTGGCTCCTGGCTGGTCCATTACCCCTACAAACGCGTTTATGGAAGCCCTGGACCGGCTGGTTCCACCAGAACGGCAGCACTGGACCTGGCGCACTGTGGGGAAAAATGGATTCCGGGAGCCGGTGCCGCCAGAAAGCCGCCTGCGTACACCGCCTGAACCTAGGAGATTCCTGCATGAAACTGCACTATCTGGATTTTGAGCAGCCCCTTGCCGAGCTGGAAGGCAAGGTGGAAGAACTGAAAGCCCTGAATCAGCCCGGAATTGAAGAGGATATCCGGCGTCTGGAAGGCAAGGCGCGCAAGGAGCTGCAGCGGCTTTACAGCCGTCTGGGTGCCTGGCAGACCGTTCAGGTGGCACGCCATCCGCAGCGGCCTTATACACAGGATTATGTGCAGGCGCTGTTCGAGGATGTCCAGATACTGGCCGGCGACCGTGCCTTTGCCGACGACCAGGCGATAGTAGGGGGCCTTGCAAGGTTCCGGGGGCGTGGGGTGGTATGGATGGGCCACCAGAAAGGGCGGGATACCCGCGAGAAAATCCTGCGGAATTTCGGCATGCCGAGACCAGAGGGATACCGAAAGGCACTGCGGCTGATGCGGCTGGCCGAGCGTTTCCGTTTGCCGGTCCTGACCTTTATTGATACGCCTGGAGCGTACCCCGGCATTGGGGCAGAAGAGCGTGGGCAGAGTGAGGCAATAGCCCGGAATCTGGCCGTTCTGTCGGATCTTCCGGTTCCGGTGATTTCGGTGGTGATCGGCGAGGGCGGCTCGGGGGGGGCACTCGCCATCGGTGTGGCCGACAGCCTGTTCATGCTTGAGTACAGCGTCTATTCGGTCATTTCTCCGGAAGGCTGTGCCTCAATCCTCTGGAAGGATGCGGGAAAAGCATCAGAGGCAGCGGAAACACTGGGAATCACGGCCCGCCGGCTGCACAGCATGGGCCTTGCGGATGAGATTGTCCCAGAACCACTGGGAGGAGCCCATCGTGAGCCGGAAGCCGTGTTTGCCGAACTGGGCGGCCGACTGGAGCATGCGCTGGAGGAACTGGGAGGGCTGGAGCAGTCCCGGCTGCTTGCCCGGCGTTATGAGCGCCTTATGCACTATGGCGTCGTTGGCGCCGCCTGATCTCGAGAACCATCTCCGGAAAAAACTCCGGGAGGAATGGGAGCTTCCGCCCCAGCGCCCCCTGTGGGCTGCATACAGCGGAGGTGCGGATTCCACCGCTCTGCTCCATGCGCTCCACCGCATAGGCCAGCCGGTCCAGGCCATACATGTGGATCACGGCTGGCACTCCGGAAGTGCCCTCTGGGCCGAAGAGTGCCGGCGGGTGGCGGAAGGCCTGGGAGTACCCTGCACCGTGCTGCGGCTGGAAGGCACGCCGGAGGGAGAGGGCCCTGAGGACGCTGCGCGGCGGGGGCGCTACGCCCTGCTTTCCTCCCGGCTCCGTCCAGGGGATTTCCTGCTCGTTGCACAGCACCGGGATGACCAGGCAGAAACCCTTCTGCTGCAGCTCCTCAGGGGTTCCGGTCTGGAAGGTCTGGCTGCCATGCCGTCCCTCCGCCCCCTGGGAGCCGGAACCCTCGCCCGGCCCTTCCTTGATCTGGGGCGGGAGGACTTGCGCGCCTATCTCCGTGCGCTTGGCATTCCCTGGCGGGAAGATCCCGCCAACCAGGAGGATCGTTTTGCCCGTACCCGGATCCGCAGGGACCTGCTGCCCCGCCTGGAAGCCTTGGGATGGACCCAGGCATCCCGGGTCCTGGCCCGCACCGCAGAAAACCTGGGTGATGCGCTCCAGACGGAATCCTGGTGGTTTGTGGACCGCCTTGCCGGTCTCCGGCGGCGCTTTCCAGGGATCGAGGCAGGCCGCCCCCGCCCTGGTCTTCCGGTGGCTTTCCTGCTGGAGATGGAACCGGCCGTCCTGCGGGTTTTCCTGCGCCACTGGATCCGGTACCAGGGGGTTGCCGTTCCCGAACGGGCAGCTCTGGAACGTCTCCGCCTGCACCTCGGTGACGGCCGGGGAGGGCGGTGCATCGAGTGGAAGGGAGGACAGGCTTGGCTCCAGGGGGGTAGGCTCTGGCTCTGGCATGCAGCGTCCGCATTTCCGGAGTTCTCCAGCCAGGACTGGGCACGCAGTGGTGACAGCGGGGTGGGAGGATTTTTTGCCTGGGAAGTGGACCGGGGTACCCTGCCTCCCGGACCGGCCCCGTCTCCGGGGGCCCACCATCTGAATCCCCTGGCTCTTCCCCACCTGCTGCACTGGCGGAGTCGATGCCCAGGGGAGAGCTACATAGACGGGAACGGTCGGCACCGTCCGGTGAAGAAACTGCTGCTAGAGGCCGGCGTCCCTCCTTTTCTGCGCGACTCGGTACCGCTCCTGTGGGATCCGGAAGGGCGTCTGGTCCTGATCCTTGGTTTCTATACTGCCCCATGGGCAAGGGGGCATCCCGGAGGGCCGGGTCTATGGCTCTGGCTCCGCTCTTCCTCAGGCTGACCCGGTGGCTTTTCCCCCAGCTTCTTCCAGAGGTGTAGGAGAAGAAAACTGCAGGGCAGAACCGTGGGCATTTGGGCGGATTTCACCTTCATGGTATACCACCCTGCCGCCCACAATGGTGGTCAGTGGCCATCCGGTCAGTATCCAGCCGGAGAAGGGACTCCATCCCACCCGGGTAAACAGGTCTCCATTCCGGACCGGCTTTTCGTGCACCATATCCACTAGGGTCAGGTCCGCATCCCAGCCGGGAATAATACGTCCCTTGTTTTTGACTCCATAGAGCCGGGCAGGGTTATAGCACATCCAGCGCTGGAGTTCGGCCAGGCTGCAGTGGCCGTCGCGCATGGCCGTGAGCATGAGTGGAAGGCTGGTTTCGACGCCAGGCATGCCTGAGGGGGCACGGGGATAACCCAGGGCCTTTTCTTCGAGGCGGTGGGGTGCGTGATCGGTTGCAATGCAGTCAATGACGCCGCTGCGGAGGCCTTCCCAAAGTGCAAGACGGTCTTCCTCACTGCGGATGGGCGGGTTCATCTGGACCAGGGCACCGGACCTGGCGTAGGCATCGGTATTCAGGAACAGGTGATTGGGCAGGGCCTCGCAGGAGATGAAAGGCTGCTTGTGCATGGCAATGTAGCGCATTTCGCGGCCAGTAGACAGGTGCAGCACATGGAGACGGCGCCTGTATTTCAGGGACAGCCCAACGGCGCGGCGAGTTGCCAGAAAGGCGCTCTCTCCATCACGAATCCGGCTGTGGCTGGCCGGGTCACAGCTGCCGGCAAACTCCTGCTGCCGGCAGCGGATTCTGGCCTCATCTTCTGCATGCACAGCGATAAGACTAGAACCGTGGGCGAAGATGTTTTCAAGATCTTCCTCGCGGTCCACCAGCAGGTTTCCCGTGCTGGCCCCCATAAAAATCTTGATGCCACAGGCGAGGGTGTCGGTGACAAGATCGTCAAGATTGTCCGGTGTGGCGCCAATAAAAAACCCGTAGTTGACCACGGATTTTTCCGCCGCCCGGGCGAGCTTGTCTGCCATGGCCACGGCATTGATGGTCGGAGGGCTGGTATTGGGCATTTCGAGAAAGCTGGTAACGCCTCCCTTTGCCGCTGCACGCGATCCGCTGCCCAGATCCTCCTTGTGTTCGTTCCCGGGTTCCCGGAAATGGACTTGGGGATCCATGACCCCGGGCAGGAGGACATGCCCGTGGGCATCAAGGACTTCATCTGCGGGCTGGTCAATCTCCCGGTCGATAGTCGCAATCTTTCCGCCCGTGGCCAGCAGGTCTCCAAGATAAAGTTCCCCCGATGGCAGTGCGATCCGGGCGTTGCGGATGAGAAGACGCATCCCTACTCTTGCGCCATCTGTTTTTCGCGCTTTTCTTCCAGGGTCTTGCAGTCGATGCAGAGGGTTGCTGTGGGACGGGCTTCCAGACGTCGCAGGCCGATTTCCACGCCGCAGGACTCGCAGTATCCGTACTCGCCAGCATCAATACGGCCCAGGGCCTGGTTGATCTTGCGGATGAGCTTGCGCTCGCGGTCCCGTGCCCGCAGTTCAAGGCCAATGTCAGTTTCGAGACTGGCGCGGTCGTTCGGATCCGAATAGTTGACGTTTTCCACCTGCATGTTCTGTACAGTGCGGTCAACCTCGGCCATGAGCTCATTCCGCCAGTCTTCCAGAATCTTGCGGAAATGGGATACCTGGCCCGGGCTCATGTAGGCTTCCCCAGGGGCCTGTTTGTAGGGGGTAAAGGCACTGAACTGCTGGGTGGTTCCGGCAGGTCCGGGCTTGGTGGTCGGGGTGCTTTCCGTCATGGATGGCTTCCTGGTTCCGATAAATAACCCTAACATTTAGCAGATTTCCCCGGCTTTGGCAATTTATGGGTACCTGTGGTTAAATTCCCCAGCGCGTGCCATGCCGGAAAGCGGGATGGCAGAAACGAGGCTACCAGACCATTCCGGGAGTGCACCTAATGTCCCTGCAGGCAGTCATTTTTGATGTGGATGGAACCCTGGCGGATACGGAACGGGATGCCCACCGTGTCGCCTTCAACGAGGCCTTCCGGGAGGCAGGCCTGCCTTTTTCATGGGATATTCCGACGTACGGCGAGTACCTGCGGGTGACAGGCGGGCAGGAGCGGATGCGGGAGTTTCTGGATGATCATCCTCACCAACCGCAGCTCAGTGACGCGGATATCGCCCGCATTCACCGGCGAAAGACAGATTTCTACGTAGAAATGGTCCGTAGCGGCCGCCTTTCTCTCCGCCCAGGGGTCCTGCGCCTGCTGGATGAGATGGCGGCATCAGGGATCCAGGCCGCCATTGCGACCACTACCACGCCCGAGAATGTTTCCACGCTGCTCCGTACTACCCTGGGCCCGGGTGCGGAGGAACGTTTTTCCTGTATTGGTGCCGGAGGCATTGTGAAACACAAGAAACCAGCGCCTGACATCTATGTCCATGTGCTAGGAAGACTTGGTCTGGACCCGGCGGACTGCGTGGCTATCGAGGATTCGAACAATGGTCTGCGTTCGGCTCTCGGGGCTGGCCTGCAGGTGCTGGTGACCCGGACGGAATACACCGAAAACCAGGATTTCCAGGGTGCCCTTCGTGTCCTTAGCAGTCTTGGGGATCCTGGGGACATGGCCCAGATTGTCCAGGGTGAGGAAACTGGTGCCCAGGTGGTAGTGGACCTTTCCCTGCTTCGCCAGTGGATGGCCGGGCCAGGAACCCCGTTCCCAGGCTGAACGGCATAGCCCCTTTTCATGCAGTCTTCCTGCGGGGTGCATGGGAGACTCTGGCTCTTCTGGCTGGAGGGTTCCTGCTGTTAAGTCCCGTGGACAGCCCCTGCTCCATGCCGCCATGGCCCTTGTGGAAGCCCTTGGGAATGGCCAGGACTACCGTTTTGTCCCTCCACAGATTTCTGCCCGTTTGGGACGTGCCTGGCGTCCCTGTCCCTTCACGTCCGGTGGTCTACTGTTTCCCCTGAAAGCTTGCGTACTGGCGGACATGGCTGACAGCGGTTCTGGTACGCGGGAACCCGCGGACGGGAAAATGCCTTTGTGGTATTTCCGGTGCCCCTGCAGTGCTTCCCTGTTTCCGCCTGCTGCATTTTGACCATTGCGGCAGCTGGACGCCCTATCGCTCGCCCCCGTGATACCGAGTGGCAATGGGTTACCCTGTGTTACTCCCAAGGTTGCCCACAGCAGGAGACTTGGAACCCGTGGTGGTCTGACAGCCGGGACAGATCCCGTTGACCACCATTTCGACATCCTGCACGGCATAATTTTCTGGCAGTTCAGGTGAGGGAAGACGGGATTTGGGAAGGCAGAGAATTTGCCCACAGCTCAAACAGTGGAAGTGCGGATGGGCCGGATGGTTTACCCGGGCCGCGCTGAAACGCCAGATCCGGTCGTCTGCGGTAATCCTGTGGGCTAGGCCCTGCTGGACCAGCCATTCCAGGTTACGGTAGAGGGTAACGCGGTCGACAGGCCCTGTATCTCTGTCCGCCATCCGTTCCTGGACTTCCAGATGGCTGATAGGGTGTCCCACCTCCAGCAGGACCTGCAGGACCTGGACGCGAAATGGCGTGGCCCTTTTTCCGGCGGCCCGGATGTATTTGGCCGCGTCGGGCCGGGAGAATCGAACGGGTTTTCCCATCTACCCATATTACTGCATGCGGTTGTCCGGGTCAGCAGTGGCTCCATTATCCCTTGCCCTGCCGGGCTGGACATCAGAGCGATGCCCGCGATAGATTGTGGTCAAGGCCCGAGGGAGGTGAATTTGCCGATGTCTTCTCCAGAAACCCTGGTTCCGGGAACGTCTGCTCCCGATTTTTCCGCTCCGGCCAGTGGAGGTCGGGAAATTTCACTTTCCGGCCTCCGGGGCCGGAAAGTGGTCCTGTATTTCTACCCCAAGGACGATACCCCCGGTTGCACCACAGAAGGCCAGGAATTTGCTGCGCTGTATCCAGAATTCCAGGCGGCTGGTGCGGAAGTGATCGGCGTCTCCCGCGATTCTATCGACAGTCACGAGAAATTTGCCCACAAATACGGATTTCCGTTCCTCCTGGTCTCCGATGCCAGCGAGGCACTGTGTCGCGCGTACGACGTGATCCGGGAAAAGAAAAACTACGGGAAAACCTATCTCGGGATTGAACGCAGCACATTTGTCATTGACCGGGAAGGCCGGCTGGCTTGGGTGCAGCGCAAGGTCCGGGCGGCTGGCCACGCCGCTAAGGTCCTGGAAACCGTTCACAGCCTCCCCTGACCTACCGCCGGCAGATCCGGCAGGATGATGTCCGCATGGCTCTCCCCCGACTGTACATCCTGGACACCAATGTCCTGATGCACGATCCCGCGTCGCTGTTCCGCTTCAAGGAGCACGACATCCTGTTGCCCATGGTCGTTCTGGAAGAGCTGGACCAGCACAAAAAAGGCCTCAGTGAACAGGCCCGCAATGTCCGTCAGGTCAGCCGCTATCTGGACGAAATGCTTGGAGGGCTGACGGATCTTGAAGCGGGTCTGGCCCTGCCCTATGCCCAGGGCCGCCTGTTTTTTCAGACCTCCGCATACCGACATCAGAGGCTTCCGGAAGATCTGGCCGGCGGCAAGGCAGATCACGGGATCCTTGCCGTGACCCTTGCGGTGCAGGATCAGCGCCCGGATACCGAGGTCATTCTCGTCAGCAAGGACATCAACCTCCGCATCAAGGGACGGGCGCTGGGGATCCGGGTGGAGGACTACCAGAGCGACCGGGCCCTGGAAGATGCAGATCTCCTCTATACGGGAATTACCACGCTGGCGTCCGGATTCTGGGACTCCCATGGCCGGGACCTTGATGCCTGGCAGGAAAGTGGGCGGAGTTTTTACCGGATAACCGGCCCCGGGGTTTCTGGCTGGTATCCCAACCAGTTCCTCGTGCTTCCTTCAGGGGATGGACAGGGGGAGGAGTTTTCCGCCATCGTCCGTGCCGTCCACCCAGACCATGCCGTGGTGGAACGCGCTACAGATTTTCGCCGCGAGCACCAGAGCGTCTGGGGAGTACGGGCCAGAAACCAGGAGCAGGGTTTTGCGCTGCAACTGCTCATGGATCCAGAAATCGATTTCGTGAGCATCTTGGGCCCGGCCGGCACCGGCAAGACCCTGCTGACCCTGGCAGCGGCTCTCCAGCAGATCTTTGAGGACCGGCGGTACGGTGAGGCAATTATTACCAGGGCGACCGTGCCCATCGGAGATGAAATTGGATTTCTACCCGGCACTGAGGAAGAAAAAATGCAGCCATGGATGGGAGCGATTGAGGACAACCTCGAGATCCTGGCCCGCGGCAGTGACGCTGGAGGCAGCTGGGGACGGAGCGCAACCCAGGACCTCATTGGCAAGCGCATCCGGATCAAGTCCATGAGCTTCATGCGTGGCCGCACTTTTCTCGAGAAATTTGTTATCGTAGACGAGGCCCAAAATCTGACATCGAAGGAAATGAAGGCCCTGGTTACCCGAGCCGGGCCGGGCACGAAAATGGTGTGTCTCGGAAACATCGCCCAGATCGACACGCCCTACCTGTCCGAAACGACTTCTGGCCTGACGTATGTCGTAGATCGCTTCAAGTCCTGGGAACACAGCGGCCATATTACCCTCCGCAGGGGAGAACGCTCGCGTCTCGCCGATTTTGCCAATGGGGCGCTGTGAATGCAGCTGGGGGCCGTGTTCGGGAAGGCTCAGGCTGGCTCTAGCACTTGGATAGACTGATGCCGGTTCCCGGCGGGAGAGGGAGGATGGCCTGGTCCACAGAGGCGGCTTGCAGCCTGTACAATCTGCCCTATTGGGGTGAGGGATATTTCAATGTGGGGCCTGACGGGCAGGTCTGGGTAGAACCTTTTGGTCCGGACCATGGTGCCAGGGCGGGTCTTGCAGACGTTGTAGCCCGGCTTCCTGGCCAGGGACTGCGCCTTCCCTGCCTTTTGCGATTTCCCCAGATCCTGCAGCAGCAGGTGCAGGCGCTCCGGTCGGCATTTGCCGGTGCCATGGCCGGGCTGGATTACCAGGGAGGCTACACACCCGTGTATCCGGTCAAGGTGAACCAGCACCGTCGGGTGGTGGAAGAAATCTTGGGAGCGGGCGAGGGGAAGGTCGGCCTGGAGGCGGGGAGCAAGCCCGAACTGCTGGCGGTCCTTGCGCTAACGGCGCCCGGAGGAACCGTCATCTGCAACGGCTACAAGGATGACGAGTATGTCCGTCTCGCCCTCATGGGTGAAAAGCTGGGGCTGCACGTCTATCTTGTAGTGGAGAAGGGCTCGGAACTGCCGCTCATCCTGCGCGTCAGCCGGGAAATGGGCGTCCGCCCACGCATCGGGGTCCGGGCGCGGCTGGCCTCTGCCGGGGCTGGAAAATGGCAGAATACCGGCGGGGAAAAATCCAAGTTCGGTCTCTCGTCGAGCGAAATTCTCGCCCTGGTCCGGCAGCTGTCTGCTGCCGGTGCCATGGATGCCCTCCAGCTCCTGCATTTCCATCTGGGCTCCCAGATTCCCAACATCCAGCACATCCATGGAGGAATGCGCGAATGCGCGAGGCTCTATGCCGAACTGCGGGTCCTGGGGGTCAACCTGCAGATCGTGGATGTCGGCGGGGGACTGGGCGTGGACTATGAAGGTACCCATTCACGCGCGTACTGCTCCACCAATTATGGCATGGCGGACTACGCCCATGCCGTGGTCGGGGCCATGGCAGAAATCTGCCGTGAGGAACGGCTGCCGCAGCCCATGATCATTTCTGAATCCGGGCGCGCCCTGACGGCCCACCATGCAGT
>DAHXMJ010000053.1 GCA_027365525.1 Acidithiobacillus sp. | reverse complement strand
CTTGTTCTGGGTCTGGACGGCTGTTCGTATCTGCCGTTTTTTCATAACCAAACTGGCCCTAACTACCAGCATGCGCTCCGGATAGACCACCAGCCCTTCCAGAAGCCCTGCAGCCCGGTGCAGCATAAAATCCAGGACCGTGCAGGCATCCGGACCAATCACCCGCTCCACACTGGAGTGCGAAATATCACGCTCATGCCACAGGGCGATGTCCTCCAGGGCCATGCCGGCATAGCCGCGCAGCAGCCTGGCCAGCCCGGTCAGGTTCTCCGACAGGATAGGATTGCGCTTGTGCGGCATGGCAGAGCTGCCTTTCTGCCCGGCCGTAAACGGCTCCTCCGCCTCAAGAACTTCCGTGCGCTGGAGGTGCCGGATTTCGGTGGCGATCTTTTCTATGGATCCCCCGATGACAGCAAGAGTGGAAAAGAATTCGGCGTGGTGGTCGCGGGAAATCACCTGGGTACTGGCCGTTTCTGGCTGGAGCCCCAGCTCGGCACAAACGGCTTCCTCAATCTCGGGGGCAATATTGGCAAACGTTCCAACTGCTCCGGAAAGCATCCCAACAGAAACGGTTTCGACTGCACGCCGGAGGCGGTACAGGTTGCGCTGGGCTTCCGCCCGCCATACGGCCACCTTGAGGCCGAAGGTGACCGGCTCGGCATGGATGCCATGGGAGCGGCCGATCATCACCGCATCCCGGTATTTCCAGGCCAAGTGGACCAGTGCCCGGTCCAGGCGCTCCAGTCCCTGCTCCAGCAGCAGTCCGGAACAGCGCAGCTGGAGGGCAAAACCGGTATCCACGACATCCGAGGAAGTCAGTCCCTTATGGATAAAACGGCTGGCAGGTCCCACATGTTCCGCTACCGAAGTTAGGAAAGCGATCACATCGTGCTTGACCTCTTTTTCAATTTCATCGATGCGGGCTATGTCAAAGGCCGCTTTTTCCTCAATTTCGGCGAGATCCCCCGGAGGAATTTCCCCCCGTCGGGCCAAGGCGCGGCAGACGGCCAGCTCCACATCCAGCCACGCCTGGTATTTGGCCGTCTGGGACCAGAAGGCGGCCATTTCGGGACGGGTGTAACGTTCAATCATGATCCGGCTCCGTTTCTGGCACCGATGGCTGCCTGCAGGCGGTCCAGAATCTGCACGGCATATTTCTGGCCATTCTCGCCGTCTCCGGGGGCCGGAAGCGTTTCCAGCACACTGCCCCTGCCATTCGCCATTGGCAGAAGACGCACGTCTACGGCCACCGGCTTCTCTGGACTGCTCCAGATGGAGTTGATGCTGTCCCAGGCACGACTGAACATGTTTCCGATCATGCTTCCGGAATGGCCCTGGCGGCTGCCTTTTCCACGGACCTGCAAGGACCAGGCACCCTGTCCCTGCAAATGTACCGGATATCCCATTCTGGCAAGCGCGGACTGGACCGCAGGCGCTGCACGGGCAGGCACCTGGTCCACGACCAGGTAGGGGCCCTGACTGTCACGGTAACGTACCACCCGGATGACTGGACCGGGAGCAGCGGCTGCCGTCTGCACCCCGGACCGGGACAGCCTCTTCAGGACCGCTTCCAGAAGCCTGTGGTTCCGCCCCGCATCCGGAGAGACCGGGGTCCATTCCAGGGTGCTCCCGTTGGGATTGTTCCAGAAGCGCTTCTGCTGGACGGAAAGAATGGTTCCGGACGCCCCCTGCTTCAGGTGGAAGGTGTACTGCATGCGGTGGTCTGGAGCCACGGTACTGCCGAAAAAGGAATCGATTCCCGACCGGGTTTCCTGCCAGCCGGTCACCAGGGTTCCTTCTGCTGCAGAAAAGCTGCGTACCGCCACCTTTTTCGCCGCAAGCACCTTCCGGACGGCCGACCAGACTTCTGTCGCCGGGGCTGGGGTATCCAGCTCCATCCGGCCAGCCTTTCCGACAATCCGTCCCTGTTCCTGTGGCAGGGCCGAAGTCCCGCTGAAAGCAGGAGCAGAGGCGGAGGAGGAACTGGCTGCGGGCGCACCGGAACCGCCTGTCCGCTGGACCGGTCCCATCAGGCCGACAGGGCCGGCAGGCACTGTCACCCCGGGCTGGGGGACCGTTGCGAGCAGGTCAGGCGGAACCTCCAGGGGTTTTGCCAGGCGGGCATTCTGGTAGTTAGGGCCAGTTTGGTTATGAAAAAACGGCAGATACGAACAGCCGTCCAGACCCAGAACAAGAAGTACTGCAGCGGCGATGGAACGGCCGGATCGGTGGTGCATGGGACTGTGCTCTCTCAGGAAATGGGGGGAACGTGGGTGGAAAAAGTCCTGGCTTCTTTCAGGGCTTCCCGAAGGCGTCCGTGAAAACATTCTGACAGGGAAGTCAGGGGCAGGCGGATTCCCGCAGGAATTTTCTGCATGTCCTGCAGCAGCCACTTGACCGGAATCGGATTGGACTCCACAAACAGGTCGCGGTGCAGCGGAACGAGCCGCCGGTTGATATCCCTCGCCGCAGCAAAGTCCCCTTCCATGGCAAGCGACATCATCCGGGCCATCGCACCGGGGGCGACATTGGCCGTGACAGAAATGACCCCCCGGGCACCCAGGGCCACGGCCGCAAGGGCAGCTCCATCATCGCCGCTATAAACTTCCAAGGAGGCGTCCTGGTCCTCACAGAGACGGAGAATTTCTCCCACCCGGTCGACCCTGCCACTGGCTTCCTTTATGCCCACGATGCAGGACAGGGCAGCCAGACGGGCTGTGGTTTCTGGAAGCAGATCCCCGGACGTCCGCCCGGGCACATTGTAGAGGATCATGGGAAAATGGCAGGCATCGGCTATCGCGGCGTAATGCAGGTACAGGCCTTCCTGGGTCGGCTTGTTGTAATAGGGACTGACAAGCAGCGCCGCATCTGCCCCGGCTTCGATGGCTGCCCGCGTGAGGTCTATGGCCTCGGCAGTGGAATTGGCACCCGTACCGGCAATCACCGGGATTCTTCCCCGGGCCTGTTCCACTACGGTACGGATCACGGCCACATGCTCGGCCACATCCAGGGTCGCCGATTCCCCGGTAGTTCCCACCGCAACAACAGCGTGGGTACCCTCCTCCACGTGCCATTCAACCAGGTCGCGCAACGTCTGGAAATCCACGGCTCCCGAAGGATCCATGGGCGTTACCAGCGCCACCATGCTTCCGTGAAACATCTCCAGCTCCCCAAACTGTTACTTCACCTTCCAGTAGAGCATGGTACTGGCGCAACGGCGGCCTTGGCAAGGCAGCCCATTTTCGGCACCGCCACCCCGGATGGCCGGCGGCGCAGGAATCCCCAGAAAAGCCTCCTATCGGATATACTGGACAGCAGGAGGCTGGCGGATAGTGTGGCCGGCCAGGTGGCTCTCCGGATCCGGGTGCATCCTGCGGAAAGGGGGCTGGGCCCGGATCTGGGAGAACAGGGGCGAGACGGCATGGTTGCGGAAGATCCACTGCAGGAGGACCAAGCGGAAAAACGGCTCCGGCTTCTCCGTCCCCTTGCCAACGCCCTCCTGGAGGATCTGCAGCGGGGCACCGGAAGCGGGTGGATTGGCGCACGCGATGGCCTCGCCTGCAGCATCTACCCGGCTGGAGCCGCGCAGTGGAAGGAGGTGGAAACGCTGCTGCGCAGCCGCGGCGAAGAACTGTTCGGCCACTATGGGAATATTCGCCATCCCTGCCAGCCCGATCTCTGGCACCTGGAGCTGGAAGAGGCGGAAAAGGGGGTCCTGACCCTTGCCGCAAGGAAATGCCCGGGCGGCGGAATCCGGGACATTCTGCTTATCCAATGAGTGAAGCCGGAGAATTTCTGGTCGCCACCCACAACATCCAGGTGGGCATCGGCTCCCACCGGGCACACCATCTGCTTCTCCATGGATGGCGGTACATCATGCCCCACGGGCAGAGCATCGGAAATCTTGAGCGTATCGCCGAATCCCTGAAGGGGATGGACATTGTCGGCCTGAACGAGGTGGATGCCGGCTCCTACCGGAGCCAGTACCTCAACCAGGCTGCCTTCCTGTCCGAACAGTCCGGACTCCGCTACTGGGTCCAGCAGCGGACCCGCGACTGGGGGGAACTAGCGCAGCACAGCAACAGCCTGCTGTCACGCTGGCCCATCCTTGAGACAGACCAGCACGGTTTCTCTGGCACCCTCCGGGGGCGGGGTCTCCTGTCGGTACGACTGGAGGTCCAGGGACGCCCGCTTGACGCCATGGTAACCCATCTGGCGCTCGGAAAGCCTGGACGCTTCCGCCAGATTCGCCAGCTTGTCCAGCAGCTCCAGGGACGGAGTTCCCTGGTCCTCATGGGCGACTTCAACTGTACGTCCGGCTCAGAGGAACTGCGCATCCTCATGGGCGAAACCGGTCTCCATGCACCCGGACACCAGCCAGCGACCTTTCCCAGCTGGTCTCCCAGACTGGGATTTGACCATATTCTCTGCAGCCATGACCTGACCTTCCAGGAAGTCTGGACGCCCCATCAGCCCCTTTCCGACCACCTTGCCCTCATGGCACGCCTGCGCTGGGTGGGGTAGGCAGCACAACCCCGTTGATGCGGAAAGGGACCCGCTTGGGGAAAACCGCGTCCGTAACAAAATAGCCCAGAATGTGGTAGCTCTTCCCGTACCGTGCCTCATGGCGTGTTCCCCCTGAAGCGGGGCGGAGGAACAGCCGGCTTACCGGCACCACGAAAATGCGGCTGGCATGGGCAGGGATATTAAACGGACTGGAGATGACTCCCTGCGAAAATTCCCGCTTCCCGGCAAAGATCGTGACCTCCTCGACCCGGTAATGCAGGGGAGTACTATTTGGATTGTGCACTTCTAGGGTAACCCGCATGTTCAGTCCGCCAGCATGGAGCCCTGCCTGAGCGATTTTCTGCAGCTGCACTTGCGGGGGGTGTTCTGGCTGGCACCCGGCCAGAACGACCGGAAGCAGCCCGGCCAGAAGCCAGCGCGTCCGGTCATGGGAAAAAATCAATGCCATGGCATAATGCCTCCTCAAGATTTCCTGATGGGGAGTATAACGGAAGGAATGTCAAAGGAAACCCGGCTGGATGCCCCCATTTCTCCAGATGGGTCCTCCCGCCCCGAGTGGCATCTCCAGGAAGGAATCTTGCATCTGCAAGGATCCTGGACCCTAGCCCTGCTGGCCCTGCAGCGCGCTGGCCTGCAAAGGGACCTGCTACTCGCAGGGGAGAATGTGAGCTGGAATCTGGAAAAGATCCAGCGGCTGGACAATTTCGGTGCGCTGCTGCTGTGGCGGATATGGGGAAAACGGTTTCCCGGACAGGTCGCGATGCTGCCCAAGCACCGGCAGCTCTTTGAACAGCTGGAACTGGCTCCCGGCCTCCCGGAGCCGCACCGGGAAAATTTCCTGGGGCCCCTCTCCATTCTTGGCCGCTACCTCACCAGCATTCTGGGCGACCTCTGGGGACTGTTTCTACTCCTGGGGGAACTTCTGCTGGAATTTTTTCGTGGTGTACGCCAGCCCGGACATTTCCCGTGGAAAGAAATTTCGGCCACCATTGTCAAAACGGGGCCGGACTCGCTTCCCATCCTCACCCTCATCGGGTTCCTGATCGGGATCGTCATTACCTACCAGTCTGCCCCCACCCTGGAAAGCTATGGGGCCAACCTCTACATCATCAGCATTGCTGGCATCAGCATATTACGGGAATTTGGTCCCATGATTACGGCCATCATTCTGGCAGGACGCTCCGGTTCCGCCTTTACCGCCCAGATTGGTGCCATGAGGGTTACCCAGGAACTGGATGCATTGCGCACGTTTGGCATTTCTCCGGTACAGCGCCTAGTGCTGCCCAGGGTCATTGGTCTCGCCATTGCGGTTCCGCTTCTGGTGATCTGGTCTGATATTGTAGGCATCTGCGGTGCACTCATTGTTTCACGGGCCAGTCTGAACATCAGCCCCATTTTTTTTCTTGAACAGATGCCGGTCATGGTCCCGCAGTTCAACCTGTGGCTGGGAATCGCCAAGGGAGTACTCTATGGCATCCTCATCGCCTGGGTAAGCGGATACCATGGCCTGAAAATCAGGGCCAACACGGAGAGTCTCAGCCACGAAACCACAAATTCGGTGGTGCTCGCCATCACCATGGTGATTGTGATTGATGCCATCCTAGCCATCATTTTCGCCCACACCGGAATTTCGGCAGGATGAACACGACTGCACCGCCCGTTATCCAGTGTGAAAACCTGGGTACCAGGTTTGGAAACCGCTGGATACACCGCCATCTGTCGCTGGAAGTCGAGAGCGGTGAAATCCTTGCCATCGTGGGTGGTAGCGGCAGCGGAAAAACCACACTGCTGCGCACCATCATCGGACTTAATCCGGTGGACGAGGGGGACATCCGCATTTTTGGCAGATCACTGCGGTCGCTGGACAGCCGGGCGGGTATCGCCCTGCGCCGCCGGTGGGGCGTGCTTTTCCAGCAGGGCGCCCTGTTCAGTGCCCTGACTGTTTTTGAGAATGTGGCCTTCCCCCTGCGGGAATGGGGGAAAATCCCGCAGGCGGACATCCGTGCCCTGGTAGCACTCAAACTGCAGATGGTGGGGCTCAAGCCAGAAGATGCAGGCAAGCTTCCCGCAGAACTGTCTGGTGGCATGATAAAGCGGGTGGCCCTTGCCAGGGCACTAGCCATGGATGCGGAAATTCTGTTTCTGGATGAACCAACTTCCGGACTGGATCCAATTGCCGCTGCCAGTTTCGACCATCTGCTGCGGCGGGTCCGTGACGACATCGGGCTGACAGTGGTCATGGTCAGCCATGACCTGGAAAGCATTGCCGCAACCGCCGACCGTGTTGGAATCCTTTCAGGTGGCCACATGCTGGCGGTTGGCTCCCTGCTGGAAGTGGCAGGAACGGCGGACGAGCCCTATGTCCGGAATTTCTTTCACGGTGAACGTGGAGAACGGCTGCTGGAAGCTCTCCAGCAGCGTCAGGACGGTGCTGTGCCCCAGCGCGGTCCCATGGTGCGGGAAATGCCCAGCTGATCCAGGATCCTCGCCACCACAAAATCCACCAGGTCCCCGACGCTCCCAGGATGGTCATAGAAACCCGGGCTGGCCGGCAGAATCGTGGCTCCCAGACGCGAGAGTTTCAGCATGTTTTCAAGATGGATAGCCGACACCGGGGTTTCCCTTGGGACAAGAACCAGCTTCCTGCCCTCCTTGAGCATGACATCTGCCGCCCGTTCCACCAGGTTTCCCGACAGCCCCTGCGCAATGGAGGCCAGCGTCCCGCCAGAGCAGGGACAGACGACCAGTGCCCCGGGAGCGCTGGACCCGGAGGCCAGGGGAGAATACCAGTCCTGCACGCCATAACAGGTGAGGCTGCCTTCCTGCACCTCAAGCGACTTCCGGAGAAATGTCTGGAGTTCGACCATGTCTTCCGGAAGATCAAGTATCAGTTCTTCCCGGAAAACAATCCGTGCAGCATCGGAAAACGTCAGGTGCACTTCTGATCCTGCCGCCAGAAGATGGTGCAGAAGCCGGAAACCATAAACGGCACCTGATGCACCAGTAATGGCCAAACCTATCGACTGCATCCTGCCACCCGCCTTCATGGACACGGGCTTTCCGGCATTCTGCCAGATTCCCCCAGCGCAAGACGCTGCAGGATCCGCCCGTGAATACCGCCAAAGTCGCCATTGCTCATGACAAGGATCTGGTCCCCGGGAGACGCGGCCAGACATATGGCCTCTACCAGAGCATCCAGATCCCCAAAAACTCCGGCGAGTCCAGACAGCACCCTGCCTGCATCCCACCCAAGCCCAGGTGGGGCATAGACGAAAGAACAGGAGGCACCTGCCAGGCTGTCCCCAAGACTCTTCTGGTGCACACCGAGCTTCATGGTATTGGAACGCGGTTCAAGGACGGCCAGAAGCCTGCCGCCAGACATCCGCGAGCGCAGGGCACCGATGGTGGCGGCAATCGCCGTGGGATGGTGGGCAAAATCATCATACACCGCTACTCCGGCAGCTGTACCGCGCAATTCAAGCCGGCGCCGGACACCGGCAAACGCAGCCAGGGCCTCACAGGAACGGGCGACAGGAACCCCTGCATGACGGGCTGCCAGAATGGCAGCCAAGGCGTTCTCGGCATTAAACATGCCGGACAGCTGCCAGCGCACCCCTCCCCGCAGCAGGCCGCCCTCCCAGACCGAGAATGCGGATCCATCCTGCGCTTCCAGACGCACCTGCCACTCCCCGCCAGGACCGAAACCGGTTACCGGGGTCCAGCAGCCACGCGCCAGGACCCGGCCAAGGGCTGCAGTACCTGCATTCCGTATGATGAGCCCCGTGTCCGGCACCGTGCGCACCAGATGGTGAAACTGGGTTTCAATAGCTCCGAGATCCGGATAGATGTCGGCATGGTCGAATTCCAGATTGTTGAGAATCGCCGTCCGGGGGCGGTAGTGTACAAATTTCGCCCGCTTGTCGAAAAAGGAGGTGTCGTACTCATCCGCCTCGATGACAAAAAAGGGACCACTTCCAGTGCGGGCAGAAGTACCAAAATTCAGGGCTTCTCCTCCCACCAGAAAACCCGGCTGCAGGCCAGCATCCTCAAGAATCCAGGCTAGGAGGGATGTCGTGGTGGTTTTTCCGTGGGTACCTGCCACCGCCAGTACCCATCGTCCCTCAAGGACCGTGCGGGACAGCCACTCCGGACCGGAAGTGTAGGGAATGCCGGAACGCAGGACCGCCTCAACCGCAGGATTCCCCCGCGAAAGGGCGTTTCCTACAAGAACCAGATCTGGGACTGGGTCCGGCAGGGCATCTGCATAGCCTTCCGAGAAACGGATTCCCTCCCTTTCGAGCAGGGTACTCATGGGGGGATACACCTGGGTATCCACGCCCGTGACTTCATGGCCGCAGGAGCGGGCCAGAAGCGCCAGGCTTCCCATGAACGTTCCGCAGATGCCCAGGATATGGATACGCATCAGGACTGGCTCAGCGTCAGTGCATGGTACCAGGCCGGTTTACTTCAAGGCGCTGTTCGAAAATGCGGTTTGCCAGATCGTACAGCGCACCGAAATGCTCCTGGAGTTCCTGGAAACGGCGGCGCAGCTCCGATTCGGCAGAAAGGACCGGATGGTCTTCCAGGGAACGGCTGAAAAGATCCCGGGCTATGCCTAGCCGCTCCACCACCTCAAAATAGGCCCATGCATCTGGTGGCTGGGTATTTGCCGAAGAGAGCTCCTGCTGGTAATACCAGACCAGGGAGCCGCGTGTGACTGCCCGTGCGGCGGTTTCTTCCTCAACTTCCACGACCTGCCATTCGTAGCTCACCGAATCCTGCCAGTCCAGATAAACCCGCCAGCGTGGCCCCTGCTCATCCAGCACGTGCTCCAGCCGGATACCCACTCCCTGGTCTGCCAGCCGGGCAATGAGACGCTCCGTTTCTTCCCAGTCCTCCGCGTAGGACGGTGGCGTTCCGAGGCACATCTGGCCCATGACCAGACGTTCCACCTCTTCAAGGAATTTCTGGTCAATCGGCGACTGCCGGGCGTATTCCAGAGCGTCTTCCGGCCTCAAAGGAATGTCCCGTCCAGCGGACTGCTGGCATTTGCATGGAGCCTGCGCGGCATCCGCCCGGCGAGAAAGGCCCTGCGGCCGGCCTCCACTCCGAGACGCATGGCCTCAGCCATCAGCAGGGGATTCCGGGCCGCAGCAATGGCCGTGTTCAGCAGGACACCATCACAGCCGAGTTCCATGGCTACGGCCACATCGGAGGCCGTTCCCACACCCGCATCCACCAGAATGGGGACTCGGGCCTGTTCCAGAATGATCTGCAGGTTGTAGGGGTTCCGTATTCCCAGGCCCGAACCGATAGGCGCCGCCAGAGGCATGACAGACACGCACCCCATCGAGGCAAAATCCCGGCACGCCACAGGATCATCCGTACTGTACACCATGACCTCGAAGCCTTCCGCGACAAGGGTTTCTGCAGCGCGGAACGTCTGGCGCATGTCCGGATAGAGGGTTTGTGGATCCCCGATCACCTCAAGCTTCACGAGGGTCCAGTCTCCGAGTTCCCGCGCCAGACGGCAGGTCCGTACCGCCTCTTCTGCGGTATGGCAGCCTGCCGTATTGGGCAGAATGGTAAAGCGGTCTGGCGGAAGAAAATCCAGGAGGCTGGGTTCATCACGGTGCTGCCCCAGATTCACCCGGCGCAGGGCAACCGTTACGATTTCCGCCCCCGCCGCATCCACAGCCGCACGCGTTTCAGCAAAATCCCGGTATTTACCGGTGCCCACCAGAAGCCTGGACTGGAAGCTGCGGTTTCCTATGCGCAAGGGATCATTCATATGCTGGCCATTCTCGCAGAATCATGTAGAGGGGGAAATCATCCTCCGCCAACGGCGCGGATGATTTCCAGACGGTCACCGTCCCAGAGGGACGTATCCGCGTGCAGACCCCGTGGAACGACTTCCAGATTGCGCTCTACGGCCACACGCTGGCCCACAAGCCCCATTTCGAGCAGGAGCCGGCCGATGGTACATCCCTCCGGCACTTCCTGACCCTGTCCATTGACGGTGATATGCATGCCTGGATGCTAGAGCTCCGGCCGGAGGCCGTCAACCCATCCAGCCGGCCCGGTAGTACAAACAGCACCAGATGACGGCTGCAGAAGGCAGGAATAAGATAGTCCCATGCAATTTTCTCTTCAGGGACTGCACGGGCAGTTTTTCGAACGGTTTGCCGGGCACACCATCATTGTCCACGCCGGATTTCCCGCGGGCTACCTTGCCGAACTGCTCCGGCAGCCCGGTGGAGGAGGCTACTTCCGGGTAGACGCCCGCATCCCCCCTGCCCGGCCGCCTTCGCCCATGGACTGGGTCGTACATCATCATGTACTGCCCATAGGGCTCCCCCAGCCCCTGCTCATGAAGGTTGGCAGTCAGAACATCCATCTGCGCCACCTCAGCCACCGGGGTGCTCCAGGGCATCCTGCGGAAATACTCTGGATACTGGACAGCATCCAGGAGCGTTACCATGTGGTTCTGAAAAGTGAGGGAGGAGGGTTCCGCAGGGAGCCAGGCATGGACATCTGCGACAATTCTATCGGCTGCGGCCTGCATGATGGAACCTGATAGCATGGATGACGGGCGCCTGCTGCGCTACGCACGCCAGATCCTGCTCCCGGAAATCGACGTCCAAGGCCAGGAAACCCTGGAACGGAGCAGGGTGCTCCTTGTGGGGGCTGGCGGGCTGGGGTGTCCTGCCGCCCTGTATCTGGCAGCCTCCGGCATCGGACACCTGACCCTCTGTGACCCCGACCGGGTCAGTTCCAGCAATCTCCCCCGCCAGATTCTCTACGGCGTGGAGGACATTGGCCAGCTGAAGGTGGAAGCCGCCCGCCGGCAACTGCTGCGGCAGGCACCGGATGCCCGGATTGACATCCATTCCCGCTCCGCAGACGGCCCTTTCCTCGAAGGGCAGGTTGCCCGCCACGATATTGTCCTGGACTGCAGTGACAATTTCACTACCCGCCATGCCGTCAACGCTGCCTGCCACCGTGCCGGCCGTCCCCTGGTCAGCGCCGCCGCCATCCGGTGGGAAGGCCAGATTGCCGTATTTGATTTCCGCAGCCCTTCGGCCCCGTGTTACGCCTGCCTCTATCCAGCGCTGATAGAAGACGGGGGAGATCTCTGCAGCGTGTCGGGCGTTCTCGGCCCCGTTCCCGGAATACTGGGGACCATGCAGGCCCTGGAGGCTATCCGCCTGCTGGCGGGCCAGCCTTCGCCCCTGGCAGGACATCTCCTGCTCCTGGACGCCAAAACACTTTCCTGGCGAACCGTTCTCCTGCGCAGGGATCCAGACTGTCCGGTCTGTGCATGAGAAAAGGGGACAACCGTGATTCCGGGTAGTTCCTCCCGGTTCCGGAAACCGTCGGCGGAATCCGCCCTGCGGAATAACCAGACGCCACTGAAGCCTCCAGTAAAACCCGGGTCCTGAAGAGAGTTGCCCATCCATAAGCTCCATGACCGGGGCCCGCCGGCATCCAACCGCCCTTTCGCAGTTTCCGCCTGCTGGCGGATTGACTATGCTTTCTTGGGTGGGACGAAAATGGACGCGGTATCCGGTTTCAATCAGGGATTACCGCCCGGTATTTCCTGGCCCGGAGGGACGGCAGGCCCTGCCCGGAATGTGTCACCGCCCCAGGGGGAGCCGGCTTCCCTCTCCAAGGACAGCCGTCCGCACCGCGGCCCCTGGCAGGATAGCCGGAAATTCTGGCCTGGAAAGGAAAACTGGCTCATGGTCAAGAAGGCACTGGTTCTCGGCGGGGGATTTGCAGGTCTTGTCCTGTGGCGCGCACTGCTCCGTGAGGAGCGCATTGAGGCAGTCCTGGTTGACCAGAACAATTACCATATTTTCCAGCCCCTGCTCTATCAGGTTGCAACGGGGGAACTCGAGTCTTCCGCAGTTACCCGGACATTCCGTGACATCGCCCACAGAAGGACCGGGGGATTCATTCTGGGCGAAGTGACCGCAATCGATCTTGCAGCCGGAACCGTTACCCTGGACCCATCCCGCATCCTGACATTCGACTATCTCTATATCACCCTTGGCACCATAACCAATTTTTTTGGCAATGAAAACCTCCAGTGTCTGGCCATGGATCTCAAGAATGCCGAGGCCGCAGAGCAGGCAAGATCCCGGATTGCCTATGCGCTGGAGAGGGCAGCGGCCTGCACCGACCCCGAATCCTGCCGGGCCTGGCTCACTTTTTCCGTGGCTGGTGGCGGCCCGGCTGGAGTTGAATTCTGCTGCTCCTTGGCACAGCGGCTTCACAGGACCATTGAAATGGAATATCCAAGCCTTGATCCCCGCGACCTGCGCATCGCCCTGATACAGGGGGGACCCCATCTGCTGGAAGGCATGGAGGATCCAGCTCCGGCAGCTGCTGCAAAAAAGCTGGCATCCCTGGGCGTTGAAATTTTCTATAACCATCGTGTAACAGGCTTTGACGGAGAGACCATCCATTGCTGCGGGGAAAATCAACAGCCCGTCTCCCTTCCCGCAAGAACGCTGGTCTGGACCGCAGGTGTCCATCCACCGGAGGTCATCGGCAGGGTAGCGGCCCCCAAAACCCATGATGGGCGTCTGGTGACGGACCCACATCTGCGGATTCCAGGCTACGACAACATCTTTGTTGCGGGGGATCTGGCCGGCAATGACCGGGGCCTCTGCTGGCCCCAGACAGCCCCCTTTGCCATCCAGTCGGCGAGGCATGCCCTGCGGGTGACCCGGGCCATGCTGGACCGGAAACCGCTGCCGGAACCATTCTCGTACAGCGATCCTGGAAACATGGTAACCCTGGGACGTTTTGATGCCATCTGCATCTTTCCGCGGTTTTCCCTGCAGTTCAGGGGGATATCGGCATGGATGGCGTGGATCCTCCTCCATCTGTACCGGATCATGGGCATGAGAAACCGCTTTACTGCCCTTCTGGACTGGTTCCAGGATTATGCCCTGCGCGACTACACAGGCTCCCGAATTGACAGCACTACCATCTCCTGGGGGAAGAAGCTGCGAGAGACGTGCAGGAAATCCTAGAGAAATAGAGAACCCCGGTCTCCACGGCAGAACGGTCTGCCCCCCTGAAGCGGGCATCCAGTTACACACAGGCAGTCAGGGACGGGCAGCTGCCTTCCCCAAGAAGACCAGCCCCCTAGTGCTGCCCAAGGAAACCTGGGCATGGCCTGTACCAAAACCGCAGGGAATTATTGGAGGCTAGGCCCGGAATCGAACCGAGGTACACGGCTTTGCAGGCCGCTGCATAACCACTCTGCCACCCAGCCTAAAACATAAAAAGGGAAAGAGGAACTTTCCCTGGATATTGGAGCGGGAAACGAGGCTCGAACTCGCGACCCCAACCTTGGCAAGGTTGTGCTCTACCACTGAGCTATTCCCGCAATTCAGGGCGAATGCTAGGACTATTTCTGGTGGCTGTCAAGATTTGCAGCCACTCCGGTCAGGCTGGGCCAGGCGGCCCGAAGATATCCCACCATGCTCCACAGGGTCATCCCTGCAGCCAGAAACAGGAGCACGATACCAATGTTCTGGCTGGAGAAGCCCAGCAGCTTGCCCTGGTACACCAGGAAAAGAATGGCCATCATCTGCAGTGTTGCCTTGGCCTTTCCCAGCCAGGAAACCGACACTTTCACCCGCTCTCCAATTTCGGCCATCCATTCCCGCAGGGCAGAAACTGTAATTTCCCTTCCCACAATGATACTGGTCAGGACGCCGGCCAGGATTACAGACATTTCACCGGAAGCACAGATCAGCACCAGGGCTGTGGAAACCATGAGCTTGTCGGCTACTGGGTCCAGAAAGGTACCAAACGGCGAAACGCCCTGATAGCGCCTGGCCAGATATCCGTCTGCCCAGTCGGTCAGTGCGGCCACGGCAAAAACTGCCGTGGCACCATAACTTCGCCACATGCCTCCCGAAAAGAAAAGCACCACAAAAACAGGCACCAGAAGAATGCGTGTTACGGTAAGGATATTGGGAATCCGCGCCATCATGAACGCATACCCCGGTCGTGGAAATAGTCATAGATCCGCTGGGCGAGTTCCCTCTGAATGCCTTCCACCCTCTGGAGGTCGTCAACCCCGGCATCCTTGATCCGCCGCAGTCCGCCAAAAGCACGAAGCAGGGCCATCCGGCGCTTGGGTCCAATGCCTCCGATACCATCCAGCTCGGATTCCTGCCGGGCCTTCCGCCGCCGGGCACGGTGGCCGGTGATGGCAAAGCGGTGGGCCTCGTCACGGATTTCCTGGATCGCGAGAAGAACCGGATCATCATCAGGAAGCTGCTTCGGATGCGTCCATTCCGGCACATGTAGCCACTCCAGCCCGGGGCGTCGGCCACTGCCCTTGGCAATTCCGCAAAGCCGGATACCCGTGATCCCAAGGGATGCCAGGGCAGACGCGGCACTGCGGACCTGGGCCGGGCCACCATCAATGAACACGATATCCGGGAGCGGAAGCCCTTCCCGGTGGAGGCGTCCATACCGCCGGAATACCGCCTGTTCCATGGCCGCATAGTCGTCCCCGGACTGGATACCCCGGAGATTGAAGCGGCGGTACTCCTCGCGCAGCGCCCCCCCTTCCCCGAATACCACACAGGAGGCTGTCGGGGCTTCACCGCGGGTATGGCTGATATCAAAGCATTCTACCCGCACAGGCAGGCGGCCAAGATCAAGGAACTCCTGCAGCAGTGCCATGTGGCGCCGTCCCGAACCGGCACTTCGGACACGCTGCGACAGGGCCATTTCCGCATTCTGGACCGCCATCCCCATCCAGCGCTTCCGCGGTCCCCGCTGGGGGGATTCCAGATGGACCCGGTGTCCCGCCCAGTGGCCCAGGGCATCCGCGATACTGCCCACCCCCCGGGGGAGAATGTTTACGAGCAGATCCCCGGGTATTTCTCTTCCAGCATAGTACTGCACCAGGAAGGCCGCCATGAGGTCAGTCCCCCGGACTCCATCCCCGTGCTGCGGGAAATGGGCACGCCCCCCCAGATGGCGTCCATGACGGATAAATCCGGTAAAAATGCACCATTGCCCACCTTCCTGGGTTGCGGCGTGAACGTCAAAATCGCCCCCCCCCCTCCTGGACAACGTACTGTCTTTCCTGGAGGGTCGACAGCGCTGCAATCTGGTCCCGGCGCCTTGCGGCCTCCTCGTAGTCCAGCGCATCAGCTGCGGACATCATTCGTTCCTGCAGCGACTTCAGGGCATCATCACTTTTTCCTTCCAGAAAACGGACGACACTGCGAACATCCTCTCCATATCCTTCTGCTCCGATATGCCCCACACAGGGGCCACTGCAGCGGTGGATCTGGTAGTGCAGGCAGGCACGGCTCCGGTGATGAAACACGGCATCCTCGCAGGTCCTCAGCCGGAAGGCCTTCTGCAGCAGAACCATGCTTTCCCGCAACGCGGATACGGCAGGGTAGGGCCCAAAATAGTAACCGGCCCCCCGCTGCAGGCCCCGGTGGAGCGCCATGCGCGGGAAATCGGTCCCGGTATCGATGTACAAATAGGGATAGCTTTTGTCATCCCGCAGCAGAATATTGTAGGGGGGCTGGTGACGCTTGATCAGCTGTGCCTCAAGCACCAGTGCTTCCGTCTCGGTATGGGTGGCAATCACCTCGATCCGGCCAATCTGCGACAGCATGGCCCGGGTCTTCGGGGTGTGCCGGTTTTTCTGGAAATAGGAACCGACCCGCCTCTTCAGGTTACGCGCCTTTCCGACATAGAGAATCCGGCCATGGGGGTCAAACATCTGGTAGATCCCCGGCTGGCTGCCAAGCGTACGCAGAAAGGCCCGCACATCAAAAGGTACTTCAGGGAGCATTTCCACCTTTGGCAGAGAACGGTCCACGCTACTGTTCCGGCTCTTTCCGGGCATCCTCCAGGTGGCGAAGATAGTCCCAAGTATAGATCCCCGTTCCGTGGCCATCCGTAAAATGCAGCTGGACCGCATAGTTTCCTACCGGCTGGATATCGGCGAGACCTACATCTTCCTTCCCCGTGATAGTCCTAGCCTCCTCTGGGGTATGTCCCTTGCATTCCGCGCACGGGCACTCCACACGCAGCCGCTCGAATGAAAGCCGGCTGGTATGGCCATCAGGCCAGTCGATTTCCATCACCCTGCTGACCATGAGAGGGCGGATTTCCAGGGGCTGGGTTTCACGTACGGACATGGGCAGAAAACCTCGGAACAGGTAGACCGGTAAAACAGGTCTAGGGTACAATCCGCGCCCAATAAAGGGAATGCCTGACAAGGACCAGCCATGAAAATCTCTGCCTTCGACATCCGCCCTGGCAACATTCTGGAATATGAAAAAGGGCTCTGGCGCGTACTCAAGACGGATTTTGTCAAACCCGGAAAGGGGGGGGCATTCATGCAGGTGGAGATGAAAAACATCGAAACTGGCACCAAGACCAACCAGAGATTCCGGTCTGAGGAAAAAATGGAAAAGGCTGTCGTGGAGCCGCGCAAAATGCAGTTCCTCTACGCCGACGCTACCGGTTTCATTTTTATGGACAACGAAACTTTTGAACAGATGGCGCTTGGCGAAGATCTTCTTGAAGGCCAGACCGGTTTCCTTCTTCCCAACACCGAAATCCAGGTGAACCTCCACAACGATCGGCCCATAGGGGTGGAGCTTCCGCCGGTTGTGGTTCTTGAGGTCAGCGAAGCGGAGCCCGCCATCAAGGGACAGACGGCCACCGGATCCTACAAGCCTGCGCGGATGGAAACCGGGATCACCGTCATGGTGCCACAGTTTGTCAACACCGGGGAGAAAATCCGCGTCAATACCGCGGACGGCAGCTACATCGACCGGGCCTAAGCCCACATCCCTTCAGCCGGTGGAAGAGACCGGAGTGGCGGGTTCCCGATGCGCGGGAACCACCCAGACAAAAATTTCCCCTTTCCCGATCATCCCCAAGTGGCGCCTCGCGAGGCCCGCGACAGCCCCGTCTCCACCCTGGAGGCTCGCCACCTGGGCCTTCAGGCGGTCATTGCGGGCTTCCAGCCGGCTTACCAGGGCCTGCCTCTCCACCACCTTGTGGTGCAGTGTGGCCACATTCCACCAGCTCCCTGCTCCAAACCACAGCGGATACTGAAGGGCAGCCAGCACCAGCAGCAGTACCAGATCCGCGCCGCGGAAGCGCAGGCGGAACCATCTGACCCCGCCTTTCACTGAGCCTACCCCCTGCGTCCACGCCACAGCCATGACAAATATCTGCTCCCGGGAAACCCGGATTTCGGGCTTTCCTTTTTTTAGTCCAAATTGTAGAAAGCCGCAAGGCCAGGAAATCTCGCATTTTCTCCAAGATCCTCCTCGATGCGCAGCAGCCGATTGTATTTGGCAACCCGGTCGGTACGGGAAAGGGAGCCGGTCTTGATCTGGCCGCAGCCGGTCGCCACGGCAATATCGGCAATCGTGGTATCCTCCGTTTCTCCGGAACGGTGCGACACAATTGCGGTATAGCCATGGGTCTTGGCCATCTCGATTGCCGCAAGGGTCTCACTCATTGTCCCAATCTGGTTGGGCTTGATCAGGATGCTGTTGCCAACCCCGCGGTCAATTCCTTCCCGAAGGATTTCCGCATTGGTCACAAAAATATCGTCTCCGACCAACTGCAGCCGGTCCCCAAGACGGTCAGTCAGCATAACCCATCCATCCCAGTCATTCTGGTCCATCCCGTCCTCAATGCTGAGAATGGGATAGCGCTCCGCCAGCAGGGCAAGATAGTCGGCAAACTCGGCACTGGACAGGGACCGCTTTTCACTGGCGAGCTGGTAACGGCCATCCCGGTACAGTTCGCTGGAAGCGACGTCCATTCCCAGCCAGATATCCTCTCCAGGCGCATAGCCAGCCTGCGCCACCGCTTCCATGAGAAGCTCAAGGGCCGCCTCATTGGAAGGCAGGTCGGGGGCAAAGCCACCCTCATCCCCTACAGTCGTCGCCAGCCCCCGGCCATGGAGGACAGTCTTCAGCCGGTGAAAAGTTTCTGCACCCATCTGCAAGGCTTCCGAAAAAGAACTGGCTCCGGCCGGGATCAGCATGAACTCCTGCATGTCGACATCATTGTCTGCATGGGCACCACCGTTAATCACATTCATCATCGGAACCGGCAGACGGAAAGGTCCGAGCCCCCCGACGTAGCGGTACAGGGGCTGGCCAGCCGAATGGGCAGCCGCATGGGCACAGGCGAGTGATACACTGAGAATGGCATTGGCTCCCAGTCTGGACTTGTTCGCGGTACCATCCAGGGCACACATCTCGGCGTCGATCTCTTCCTGGTTTTCTGTTTCCATTCCGAGCAGGGCATCCTGGATTTCCCCATTGACGTGCTCAACCGCCCTGCGGACCCCCTTTCCCCCATGGCGCTCTCCCCCATCCCGGAGTTCGACCGCCTCACGTTCTCCCGTAGAGGCGCCACTCGGAACAATGGCCCGGCCCACGACTCCATTCTCAAGGGTAATTTCTGCCTCTACCGTGGGATTTCCCCGGGAATCCAGCACTTCACGGGCATGAATTTTGACAATGGCGGTCATTGTAGCTCCTCGGGATGGTCTTCAGGAAAAGTTTGGGATTTTACGGCGTGATCCAGCGACTGCAGGATACGCAGAAGAGGCTCCATATGTGGCAGCGGCCAGGCATTGGGACCGTCAGAAAGGGCATTTCGGGGGTCCGGATGCGTTTCCATAAAAATTCCCGCCACTCCGGCAGCCACAGCAGCCCGAGCCAGAACAGGAACAAATTCCCGCTGTCCGCCAGAACGGTCACCCTGCCCCCCCGGCAGCTGCACGGAATGGGTAGCATCAAACACAACGGGACAGCCAGTCTGGCGCATGACCGCCAGGGAACGCATGTCGGAAACCAGGTTGTTGTAGCCGAAACTGGTACCCCGCTCACAGACCAGAATCTGTCCATTCCCGGTAGCCCTGGCCTTTTCCACCACATTAGCCATGTCCCAGGGCGCGAGAAACTGGCCTTTCTTGATATTGACCGGCTTTCCTGCCGCGGCCACCGTCTGGATGAAATCCGTCTGCCGGCAGAGAAAGGCCGGTGTCTGCAGGACATCCACAACGTCCGCCACCACCGGTACATCTTCTTTTTCATGCACGTCGGTCAGCACTGGGACACCCACCTCCTGACGGACCTTTTCCAGGATCCGCAGTCCCTCGTCCATTCCTGGGCCCCGGAAACTTTTCCCGGAAGATCGGTTTGCCTTGTCGTAGGAGCTTTTATAAACGAATGGAATTCCCAGGCGGGCACACATGTCCCGGAGACTTTCCGCACTACTCAGGGCCAGATCCTCGCTTTCAATGGCACAGGGGCCCGCGATCAGAAAAAAAGGATGGTTCAGCCCCACCGGATGTCCGAACAGCTTCATGGTCATGTTTCCCGTACTGCCTGGAATGTCCTGGCTGCTGCCAGAAACGCGTCAAAAAGGGGATGCCCCTGCCGGGGATTGCTGGTGAATTCAGGATGGAACTGGCAGCCCAGAAACCAGGGATGGCCCGGAAGCTCGACAACCTCCACCAGTTCACCATCCACCGACAGCCCGGTAAACCGCAGCCCTGACCTGGACAGAAGGTCCCGGTACCGGTTGTTGAATTCGAACCGGTGGCGGTGCCGCTCATGCACAATTTCCTGGCCGTAGGCCTGCGCGGCAAGGCTGTCCGGCTGCAGCCGGCAGGCCTGTTCCCCAAGGCGCATGGTTCCTCCGAGGTTCCCCCCTTCCTCCCGGTAGGATGGGTTCCCCGCATCATCCGTCCAGCGTTCCATGAGGGTGATCACCGGGTCGGGGGTTGCGGGTTCCAGTTCTGCGCTGTTGGCGGATGCAAGGCCGGCACAGTGGCGGGCAAACTCGACGACCGCAAGCTGCATGCCCAAGCAGATTCCCAGATAGGGGATTTTCTGCTCCCGGGCAAACTGGATGGCCTGGATCTTGCCCTCCGTACCCCGCCCTCCGAACCCCCCTGGGACCAGAATTGCGTCGACCCGGGAAAGCATCCCTGGACCCTGCACCTCAATTTCTTCCGCATCCACATAGACAAACCAGACCCGGCGGCGGGCACGCAGGCCGGCATGCAGCAGTGCCTCGGACAGGGATTTGTAGGATTCCGTCAACCCGACGTACTTGCCCACAAGTGCAATGTCCAGTTCCCCCTCCGGGTGCTCCAGGGCATCAATGATGCCCTGCCAGACCGAAAGATCCGGAGCCCGGGTGTCCAGCCCCAGGTTTTCCACCACCAGCGCGTCCAGTCCCTGGGCGTGGAACAGCAGGGGGATCCGGTAGATGCTGTCCGTATCAATGGCAGAAATTACAGCCCGGTCAGGAAGATTGGAAAACAGCGCGATCTTCGCCCGGTGATCTTCCGGAATGGGCCGGTCTGCCCTGCAGAGCAGCACGTCCGGCTGGATGCCAATGGCCCGCAGTTCCCGCACCGAATGCTGGGTGGGCTTGCTTTTCATCTCTCCGGCAGACGGCAGGTAGGGAACCAGGGTGAGATGCAGGAAAAGGCTGTTGCCCCGCCCTTCTTCCACGGCCATCTGCCGGATGGCCTCCAGAAACGGCTGGGACTCAATATCTCCGACCGTTCCGCCGGTCTCGATGATCGCCACATCTGCGCCCTCGGCGCCAAGCCGGATCCGGCCCTTGATTTCATCCGTAATATGGGGGATTACCTGGACGGTACGGCCCAGGTAATCCCCCCGCCTTTCTTTCTCGATCACGGTCTGGTAGACAAGGCCCGTGGTAAAGTTGTTGCGCTTCCCCATCCTGGCCGACAGGAAACGTTCGTAATGCCCAAGATCCAGATCCGTTTCGGCGCCGTCGGCCGTTACAAAAACTTCCCCATGCTGAAAGGGGCTCATGGTTCCCGGATCAACATTGATATAGGGGTCCAGCTTGAGCATGGTCACTTTCAGTCCGCGGGCTTCAAGCAGTGCCCCCAGGGCAGCCCCTGCAGCTCCCTTTCCGAGCGAAGACACTACACCGCCGGTGACGAAAATGTACTTGGTCATGATGCCCCAATACCCCATTGATAGTCCGCAGCATGGTAGCCAATTCAGGACGGGTGCACAACGGAAAACGGCCGGAAGGCTCCGGCCGCCGCCAGGGCATCCTGCCCTGAACGTGGCTACCGCAGCGTGGCCATGTCAATGACGAAACGATATTTCACGTCACTGCGCAGCATGCGCTCATAGGCCGTGTTGATGTAGTCTACCGGGATGGTTTCCACATCGGAGCCAATTCCCC
This sequence comes from Acidithiobacillus sp., assembly GCA_027365525.1. Classification (GTDB taxonomy): domain Bacteria; phylum Pseudomonadota; class Gammaproteobacteria; order Acidithiobacillales; family Acidithiobacillaceae; genus Igneacidithiobacillus. The sequence continues at coordinate 8,029 of DAHXMJ010000053.1, read as the reverse complement.
GTGAGGCACAGAAATCCAGCATTTCCTGGGTTTCCCGGATACCCCCGATCAGGGAGCCCGCAAGGCTGCGCCGCCGGAATACCAGTGTTGCAACCTCGGGCGACGGGTGGGGATTTTCCGGAACGCCCACAAGGGTCATTGTCCCATCGCGCCGGAGCAGGTTGAGGAACGCGTTGATGTCATGGGGAGCGGCCACCGTATTGAGTATGAAATCCAGACTTGCAGCATATCTGGCCATCTGCACAGGATCCCGTGAGATGCAGACCTCATTGGCACCAAGACGGCGGGCATCCTCCACTTTTCCGGGGGAGGTTGTAAACAGGACAACGTGGGCACCCATCGCATGGGCCAGTTTCACACCCATATGGCCAAGCCCGCCCAGCCCGACTATGCCAACCTTCATTCCAGGACCCACCTTCCAGTGGCGCAGTGGAGAATAGGTGGTAATTCCGGCGCAGAGAAGTGGGGCCACACTGGCCAGGTCTTTTTCCTCATGACGGATCCGGAGTACGAAGGATTCCCGGACCACAATGCTCTGGGAGTAGCCACCGTATGTATTTTCTCCCCCGAAAAGGGGGCCGTTGTAGGTACCCGTAAACCCGTTCTCGCAGTACTGCTCCTCCCCTTCTTCGCAGGAATGGCAGTGCCCGCAGCTGTCTACCATACACCCGACGCCCACCAGGTCCCCTGCCCGGAACTGCTGCACCCGGTCTCCAGCCGCCACCACGCGGCCGACAATTTCATGGCCTGGAACCGAAGGGTACAGGGTATTCTTCCACTCGTTGCGTGCGGTGTGCAGATCCGAATGGCAAACCCCACAGTACAGGATCTCAATCCTCACATCCTCAGGCCCGGGCTGGCGGCGCTCGATTTCATACGGCGCCAGACCAGATTCGGGACTTCGTGCCGCATATGCCCTGACAGTCGTCATGCTGTACCTCCATAAAATGCCAACCAGTTGGTATTGTCTCAGCCACTTGCAGAAAAGGTCAATTTTCCAGGGAGGGAACCCCTGCGCTGGTTCCTAGCAGATGTGCCTCCAGTTTCCGGATCCGGTCGCGCAGGTGTGCGGCTTCCTCGAACTCCAGATTGCGTGCATGCCGGTACATGATCTCCTCCAGCTGCCGGATTTCCCTGGCCAGCTCCCTTGGATCACCACCAGGAGCCCCGCCCGCTGCGGACTCTGCTCCAGCCGGCTGCCGCGCTTTTCCCGTGGTCGCACGGTGATATACCCCTTCGATAATGTCCGTTACCGGCTTGACGATTCCCCGGGGAACCACACCATGTGTGGCATTGTATTCCATCTGCTTCTGCCGCCGCCGGGCCGTTTCCCCGATTGCCCTTTCCATGGAACCAGTGATCTGGTCCGCATACAGGATGGCTCTCCCGTGGAGATTTCTGGCGGCGCGGCCAATGGTCTGGACCAGGGAACGCTCGGACCGCAGGAATCCCTCCTTGTCTGCATCCAGAATGGCTACAAGCGCAACTTCGGGCATGTCAAGCCCCTCCCGGAGCAGGTTGATGCCAATCAGAACGTCAAACACGCCAGCCCGCAAATCCCGGATAATCTCCACCCGTTCCACGGTATCAATGTCGGAATGCAAATAGCGGCACCGGATTCCCAGATCACGGAGATAGTCGGCCAGGTCTTCAGCCATGCGCTTCGTAAGGGTAGTCACCAGTACCCGCCAGCCACTGGCAACCACCTCGTGAATCTCGCTTACCAGATCGTCTATCTGTCCCTTCGCCGGGCGTACGGCCACCTCTGGATCCACCAGTCCGGTAGGACGTACGACCTGCTCGGCCACCCGGCTGGAGCGCCCGAGCTCATAGGGTCCAGGCGTGGCAGAAATAAAAATGGTCTGGGGCATGAGACGTTCAAATTCGTCAAACATCAAGGGCCGGTTATCCAGTGCGGATGGCAGGCGGAAACCATATTCCACCAGAGTTTCCTTCCGGGACCGGTCCCCCCGGTACATTCCTCCAAGCTGGGGAACAGTAACATGTGACTCATCAATGAACAGGAGGGCATCAGCCGGAAGGTAGTCGATAAGTGTCGGGGGCGGTTCGCCGGCATTCCGCCCTGACAGATAGCGCGAATAGTTTTCGATTCCGGAGCAGTATCCCAGCTCTGCCATCATTTCCAAATCAAAGCGTGTACGCTGCTCAAGTCGTTGCGCCTCTACCAGCCGGTCGGCTTCGCGCAGCACCACAAGCCGTCCGCGCAGCTCATCCTTGATTTTTTCGACCGCACCGATAACCGTCCCTCTTGGAGTGACATAGTGGCTCTTGGGGTAGACGGTATAGCGTGGAAAGCGGGTGATGGTTTTACCAGTCAGGGGGTCAAAAAGAGAAATCCGCTCGACCTCGTCCCCAAAAAGTTCCACCCGGACAGCACCGTCCTCATTTTCAGCTGGCCATATGTCGATCACATCGCCATGCACACGGAAAGTGCCACGCCGAAGTTCCAGAGGATCCCGGGTATACTGCATGTCGGCAAGGCGCTTCAGAATGCCCCGCTGGTCCATGAGATCCCCTTCCCGCAGATGGAGAATCATGTTGTGGTAAGCTCCAGGATCTCCCAGACCGTAAATGGCCGATACAGTAGCGACAATAATGACATCCCGCCGCTCGAGAAGGGCTTTGGTGGCAGAAAGGCGCATCTGCTCGATGTGGTCGTTGATGGCAGCATCCTTCTCGATAAACGTATCGGAGGATGGGACGTAAGCTTCTGGCTGGTAATAGTCGTAGTAACTGACAAAATATTCCACGGCATTACCTGGGAAAAAAGACCGCATCTCCGCATACAGCTGTGCGGCCAGCGTCTTGTTTGGCGCCATGACAATGGCTGGACGCTGGCACCGGTCAATCACATTGGCCACGGTGAAGGTTTTCCCCGAACCGGTTACCCCAAGAAGGGTCTGGAAGGACTCGCCTGCAGCGAGCCCTTCCACCAGCTGGGCAATCGCCCCAGGCTGGTCGCCTTGGGGTGGGAAGGCGCTTTCCAGAACGAAGCGTTTTTCCATGATCTCCCCCTGCAGTCTGGTTCCAGCATACAACGGCGCGGGAGAATGGGGAAAGGGATGTCCAGGTCCCGCACATTGCGGCAGCGAGACTCCAGGGACGTCCTATCCAGGCTGCGGAAGATGGCCTGCATGCAATTCGTGGCGCCCCAGGTGCCCAAACGCTCCATAAAGCTTAAAAGAACCTGCTCTGGCTGGTACCATTGACCTGACCGGGCAGAGGAGGCGGGACAAATGGCACAGAAGCCAAATTTACAGGACATCAAACGGCGAAGAATTCTTCCATGGCTGGTTTTTCTGCTGCTGGGACTCGTCGTCCTGCTTACCCTGGCGATGATCGCCTTTCCCCATCTTGCCGAATGGAATTCTGGTAGCAGAAAAACCGGAAAACCCGATACTGTCCGTCTGACACTGCCCGATGTTTCTGCTCCTGTTTCTGCTCCTGTTTCTGCTCCTCCCGGTCTCCCGGTTGTTACCCGGAAAAAAGGAGGGGCGACAGGCGCCGCCCCTCCTCCGGCCGCACAGCCAGCCCGCCCGGCGTCTTTCCGTCGGGCATCCCCGGCACCCGCAGCAGCGCCGGCCCCCTCAGGCCCGTTGACGCCTGCCCGGGAATCCCGCCCGGCGCCGGACGGATCTGGCAGACAGCCGGAGACCACCTGCACGAAAACCGGGTGGTATGCAGAAGTAGGAGCTTTCGGGAAGGTGGCCATGGCAGCCACCTTCGAAAAGAAAATCCAGTCTGCACCATTTAGTGCCTGCATCGGCAGGGTGGCAGGCAGTCACCTGTACCGGGTGCTTGTGGGTCCCGTTTCGACCCGAACCGCCGCAAAAACCACGGCAGGACGCCTGCAGAAGCTAAAAATCACCAGCTCCGGCGGGTTTCCCCAGTACTGGAAGCCTTCCCGCTGACCCACAAGCTCCACGACCGGAGAATTCCCCAGCCCAAGGAACCTACCTGATCACGGAGTTTTCCGGGACCGGCCAAATACACCCCACAGTGGGCCAGTGCCCTCCCCCTCAAATCACCAGCGACCGCTTTTATGGGTGCTGCGCCACCAGTCACGGCCAAGCCCAAAAAAGGTCAGTATCCCTGCAGCAAACAGCAGATAGGCAATCCATCGCCAGCGGACCCAATCCAGAATGCTGGACAGATGAAGCAGGGTGGCAGCACCTTCTGTGGCTCCATGGAGTGCCAGCTGGGCACTGGCATTGGTTTCAAACACCACGCCTAGATAGCGCATAACCATGAGCACCAGTGAAAGGGCAAGAAGAACCAGGCCCGCATATATCCAGCCGGATCTCCGCTTCCACTGCATTGCTCAGGCACCCACAGATGGCCGCCACTGCTCCATCACCGAAAGCGAGCCTGCAAGAAGCAGCTCGGCCCTTTCCTGGTTCCCCGATTCGGTATAGCAGCGCAGCTCCGGTGCATTCCCGGACGGGCGGAGGTGGATGATATCATCCACCTCCGTCGTCACACGGATGCCATCCGTAAAATCCATGGATTGCACTTTCATACAGAACTTCCCAAAATCCTCGGCAAAATTTTCCCGTCCCCGGATGGGATCCAGATAGCGTGCAAGACGGATCCGGCTGGTTTCCTGCGGAAAATCCTGGAGACGGTCGCTTGCGGTAAAACGCGCTGGCAGATCGCCAAGCAGGGAAGACAGGGGACACCCCGCCCGGCTGGCAGCCGCCAGGGCAGCAAGAAGGGGCAGCATGGCATCCCTGGTGGGCAGGGGCTCCAGCCGCCTGTCCCGCTGCTCAAGCGTGGAACCGAGAAGAAATCCACCGTTGGCCTCAAAGCCGGCAATCTGTTCCCTGCCGTGGGCCGCAGCCAGTTCCATGGCTGCAATTACATGGGGGGAACCAATGCAGGTGCGGAAAACATGGGGGAAAAGGCCCGACCGTTCGAGGGCACTACTGCTGGAAACTGGGGTTGCCACCGTCCTCACGCCCAGAAAACGGGCGGTCACCAGCCCAAGCACATCCCCCCGCCACCATTCTCCCGTTTCGTCAGCCAGCATGGGCCGGTCGGAATCTCCATCGGTACTGACCAGGGCATCCAGCCTGTGGTTCCGGACCCAGGTGCGGGCCAGTTCCCGGTCCTCCGGCCGCAGTGCCTCGGTATCCATGGGTACAAATTCTTCTGACCGCCCCAGCGGTACAGCCTCTGCACCCATTTCCCGGAGCAGGTCCACCATCAGGTCACGGGCCACCCCCGAATGCTGGTAAACACCTATGCGCCACCCATCCAGGAGACCTGGAGAAAAAAAATCCAGATAACGCCTGCGATACCGCTCCAGGTGGCAGGAATTGGGTTCCGGAAGCTTGGGCCGCTGCCAGAGAAGGCCATCTCCGCGAAAAAGCTGCGGATCAATGGCAGGAAGCCGGTCCAGAATGTCCTGTTCGTCACTTTTGGCCAGTTCCGAGCAGGGCCGGTTGAACTTGATGCCATTCCGGTCAAAAGGAATATGGCTGCCAGTCACCATCAGGGATGGCACACCGGCATAGAAACCGGCCAGTGCCAAGGCAGGTGAAGGGATGTAGCCTGCAAAATCCGGTCTTCCCCCTGCCCCCTCTACAGCCACCCAGGCCGCCTCAAGAATTCCTGGAGTACTGGGGCGAAGGTCACCGGCAACCAGGACAGTCTGTCCAGGCGAAAATTCCCCCATCTCCTGCAGATGGCAGAGAAATGCATGTACATGTCCAAATACTACGGCGTCGGTCATTTCCGACACCAGACCACGCAGGCCACTGGTTCCGAAAGCGGGCATGGGCTTTTCTCCCTGAATTTCAGGAAAAATACCATGAATCTTCCCACCCGTCAGCGAATGCTGGCCATTCCCCCATAAAAGCACTGCACGGCTACACCGGATATTGTTCTTGACACCCGGAAGACCAGGCATAAAATTGCGCAACCAAGTTGCAAAAATCCAGGTGTTGCCCGAATGTCCAGCCTCATAAGCAGCAGTGTGGGGGAGGAGCAGAATATGCTCCTCCTCCTGGAGGTTGCCGGTCTTCAGGTACAGATTGCCGGGCGCTCCGTTCTGGAAGATCTGGACTTTCGGCTGGACAGGGGCCAGTTCTGTGCCCTTATTGGCGAAAATGGCGCCGGAAAAACCACGCTTCTCCGAGCCATACTGGGGCTTCAGCCGGTCCGCCAGGGAAGCATCCGCATCCAGGGGAAACCGGCATCAGAACTGCGGGGCCAGATCGGCTATGTCCCCCAGAAAATCGCTTTCGATCCCAATCTTCCCCTCCGCACCCGCGATCTGGTTGAACTTGGCCTGAAAGGAAACCGGTTCGGTTTCCGCGGTTTTTTTGGAAACACGCGTTCAGCAGTAGCAGCGGCCCTTGCTGCCGTCGATGGAGAGGGCTTTGCAGACCAGCGGATTGGGCGCCTGTCCGGAGGACAGCAGCAGCGTGCGGTAATTGCCCATGCACTGGTCCGCCGACCTCCGCTGCTACTGCTCGACGAGCCATTGGCCAATCTGGATTTCCGCAGCACCAATACCCTGGTACAGATGCTTGGACGGCTTGTCCGGGAGGAAAAGATCACCGTGCTGGTAACAGCCCATGACATGAATCCCCTGCTTCCCTTCCTGGACCGGCTGATCTATCTGGCGCACGGGCGGGCGGCCGTAGGGGATGTCGATACCGTCGTCCAGGACGGCGTCCTCAGCCACCTCTATGGCTATCCGGTCACGGTGCTGCGGCACCAGGGACGCATTCTGGTCCTCCCCGAGGATCCCCGCCAGGGCATGGAAACCGCGTGCCCTGCACACAGGGAAGCCGAGCACGGAGAACCCGGACCATGATCCCGGAATTCCCGGACTTGGGACTGCTCCATTTCCTGAACGATCCCTCCGTCCGGAGTGCGCTCTGGATTGGCACCATGGCAGCCATGCTCAACGGTGTTATCGGAGTGTTTGCCATCCTGCGCAGCCAGGCCTTCGCAGGGCATGCCCTGGGCGACATCAGCAGTGCCGGGGGTGCGGCAGCGGTTTTTACCGGTATCAGCGCACTGTGGGGATTTCTGGGCATGGCCTGGCTGGCCGCCCTGGTCCTCTCGGCCCTGGGACTGAAACGCGCAGGCGAACGGGATCTCGTTACCGGGGTAGTGCTCGGTGGCGGCCTTGGGATATCCGCCCTTTTCCTGTATCTGGACGCCACAGGCAGCAGCTATAGCGGAGCTGCAGTTTCCATAATGTTTGGCTCCCTTTTCGGCATTCCTGGCAGCATGGTTTTGCCCGTGATCCTGAGCGCAATGGCTGGCCTTCTGCTGGTACTGCTATGCTACCACCCACTGCTGCTGGTTGCGGCCGATCCCGATCTTGCCAGGGTCATGGGGGTCCCTGCCGCATTTCTGGAAACCCTCTATCTCCTGCTGCTTGGACTGGCCGCTGCCATCTCGGCGCTGACCGTAGGCGCCATCCTGGCGACCGCACTTCTGCTGGGCCCTGCCGGCGCCGCCATCCATCTGGCAAGGCACCCCGCGCAGGCCTTCCTGTACGCAGCCGGCATTGCCTTTTTCTGCGTCGTTGCCGGCATCTATCTCGCCTACGAAAGCTTTTACTGGTTCGACGGCATGGCGTGGCCCGTCAGCTTTTTTGTCGTGGTCCTTGTGCTGCTCAGCTATCTCCTCGCAGCCGCCGGGAGCCGGATCGGGATTCGCCAGGGGCGGCAGACCCCTGCCGGAGCCACCCGCTGATGTTTGCCAGCTACATGCTGCACACCTGGATCATGGCCAGCATCCTTGCCCTCGCCACCGGGATTCTCGGATATTTTGTCATCCTGTGGCGCAGCGTGTTTGCAGCCCACGCCATGCCCCTTGCCGCCTTCCCCGGTGCAGCGGCTGCTTCCCTTTTAGGCATCAGTCCGCTCTGGGGGCTTCTGTTCTTTTCCGGTCTCGGAGTTATTTTTCTGCGGTTTTTCAGTCTATTAGGCAGGAGAGACGTTGCCATGGGACTGCTGCTCACCACCTTTCTTGCCCTTGGGGGGCT
>DAHXMJ010000011.1 GCA_027365525.1 Acidithiobacillus sp. | reverse complement strand
GCCGATCACGAGTTCCTCATGAAAGGCGGCGTCTTCACCCAAAGCTGGCTCGAGGGATACCTCGACGTCAAATGGGCCGAAGTCCAGACACTCCGCATGACAACACACCCAGTCGAATTCCAGATGTACTACAGCCTCTAGAACTTCGCAGTGCGTTTCTCGGAATCTGCCCCTGCCATGTGTGGGGGCTTTTTTCATCTTGACAGGGGCCTGGATCCTGACCATATAAGGCTCAGGACATGGCCGGATGATCATGTGGAGGCGCGGTGCATGAAAACTGAATGGAAAATGTGGCTGGCCCGCCGATACCGGGCATGGGCGGCCGGAATGGTGGCCAGCCTGCTCTGGCTCTCCTGCGGCCACGCCATGGGGGCCATCTACCGCTGGCTGTCGCCGGATGGGGTGGTCAGTTATGGGGAGAACCCCCCCGGGAATGCGCGGCAGATACAGTCCATTTCGGGATCTGTTGGTCCTTCTGCTGCATCTCCTTCTGCCACTGGTAGGGCAGGGCCGCTTCCGGCGACCGCGCCCACAAAGTCTGCTGCCCCGGCAGGGCAAAAAAGGGAAACGGCCATGCTCCGAGCCCAGCTGGCAGTGGCACGGCTGCAGCTGGTCCATGCTGTACAGGCCTACGAGCAGGGGAAACGTGTGCGTTATGGCAATGAGCACAACTACGTCCGCTATCTCGACCGGGTACGCCAGTTGCGCGCAGCGGTCCAGATGGCAAGGATGCGGGTCCTGCTGCTCACCCGACAGCTTGCGCAGGTCCAGGGAGCCCGGGCATCAGGAAGTGGCTGACTGGGCGGGACGGTTAACCGCTGTGGACCGCTAGGCAGCGTATGGCGTACCATGTTCCCAGGGCGTAGAGGCTGCCCCCTGAGAGGTGGCAGGGGCGCCATTTTTCCAGTTCTTTATTGTGAAATCGCCCATGCCGAGAATCCTGGTAAGCAACGATGACGGTTATCTGGCTCCGGGGCTTGCGGTCCTTGAAATGGCGCTGCGTCCACTTGGGACGGTCCAGGTGGTGGCCCCAGAGCAGGACCGGAGCGGTGCCAGCAACTCTCTTACCCTTGACCGTCCCCTTCGTGTACGGAAAGGGCTCAACGGTTACTATTATCTGGTGGGCGGTACACCGACGGACTGTGTCCATCTGGCTGCCACTGGCATTCTGCCAGAGCCTCCGGAAATGGTGGTTTCCGGCATCAACCGTGGAGCCAACATGGGAGATGACGTGCTTTACTCCGGGACTGTTGCAGCGGCCATGGAAGGACGGTTTCTGGGAATGCCAGCGATGGCCGTTTCTCTTGTAGGCCGCGATCCAGAAAATTTCCAGACGGCAGCCTGTGTGGCGGTGGAACTGGTGCAGGGACTGCTCCA
>DAHXMJ010000010.1 GCA_027365525.1 Acidithiobacillus sp. | reverse complement strand
GCCTGTGGATCGACAGTATTCCCCTTAGATTTGCTCATCTTGGCGCCATCCTTGAGAACCATGCCTTGGGTCAGGAGGCGACGGAACGGTTCATTGTACAGTCCGTTCTGGGGAAGAAGGCCAGCATCGCGAAGAAGACGGTTAAAGAAACGTGCGTAAAGCAGATGCAGAACAGCATGCTCAATCCCGCCCACATACTGGTCTACAGGAAGTCATGCAGCGGCCCGTTCGTCCAGCATCTGCGAGGCATCCGGGCAGGCAAAGCGCGCGTAGTACCACGAACTCTCCACAAACGTGTCCATGGTGTCGGTTTCCCTCCTCGCGGTCCTTTCGCAGTTGGGGCACGGCACCTCAAAAAAGGCGGAATCGTCCAGCAGGGGGGAACGGGGATCATGGAGTTCGTAGTGGGTAGGCAGCAGTACGGGGAGGTCTTTCTCGGGTACTGGTACTATTCCGCAGTGGGAACAGTGAATCATCGGGATGGGAGTACCCCAGTAGCGCTGACGTGATATTCCCCAGTCCCGGAGTCGGTAATTTACCGTTTTATTTCCCAGCCCGCAGGACTGTAACGCTGTGGTGATGGCACCTTTGGCTTCCTCACTGGACATACCGTCAAACCTGCCGGAATGGATCAGTGTCCCGGTTCCGGTGTATGCCTGCTCCAGAACTTCTGGATGCTCCTCCCCGTTACTGTTCCGGATGACTGCGTGGATGGGCAGGCCGTATTGACGGGCAAATTCGAAGTCGCGCTGGTCGTGGGCCGGAACACCCATGATGGCCCCTTCGCCATAATTCATGAGGACAAAATTGGCAGCCCAGACAGGGAGAGCTTCGCCGGTAATGGGATGCCGAACGGAGATCCCCAGAGGTACACCTTCTTTGGCCTGGGATTCGACGGTAGCCTCCGAGACCGCAGTGTGCCGGCAGCGTTCGATGAAGCCGGCCACGTCGGCACTGCCTGCCGCAACGCCTGCCGACAGCGGGTGCTCAGGAGCCACAGCTAGATAGGTTACCCCCATCAGCGTGTCAGGGCGGGTAGTAAATATCTTGACAATGCCGTCGCCACTAGCCAAGGGGAAATGGATTTCAGCCCCTGCAGAACGGCCGATCCAGTTGCGCTGCATTGTGAGAACTTGGGCTGGCCACTGCCCCTCCAGTGTGTCCAGGCCTTCAAGAAGCTCGTCCGCATAGGCAGTGATACGGAGGAACCACTGGCGGATTTCCCTACGCTCCACCATAGCGCCGGAACGCCATCCTCTTCCATCCACGACCTGTTCATTTGCGAGAACAGTCTGGTCAACCGGATCCCAGTTGACAGTGCCGGATTTCTGGTAGACGAGCCCCTTCTCCCAGAGTTTCAGAAAGAGCCACTGTTCCCACTTGTAATATTCTGGAGTGCAGGTGGCTATTTCCCGGGACCAGTCGTAGGAAAACCCCAGGCGCTGGAGCTGTCCTCGCATATGGTCGATATTGGAAAATGTCCATGTAGCCGGTGCCGTGCCATTTTTTAGTGCCGCATTCTCTGCGGGCAGGCCAAAAGCATCCCAGCCCATGGGATGGAGAACGGTCTTTCCACGCATGCGCTGGTAGCGGGCAATGGCATCTACAATTGTGTAATTGCGTACATGCCCCATGTGGAGCTGGCCGGAAGGATAGGGGAACATGGCCAGGACGTAGAATTTTTCCCTCCCGGGTAGTGGAGGGGTACAGAAAATCCCGCTTTTCTCCCAACGTTTCTGGATCTCAGGTTCAAGTTTCCCGGGTTCGTAAGCAGCTGCCGTCATGAGTGTGGCTTTTCTTTTCTTGTGGATGGTGTGGTATCAGGCCTCGGCCGGTAGAGAATCAGGATGCGTCCGACGCGGCCAACGATCTCGGCTCCAGAATTTCCGGAGATGGATGCAATACAGGATTCGCGGTCTTCCTTCTGCAGGGCAGGAAGACGCAATTTTATGAGTTCGTGGTCGGTTAGCGCCCGGTCCAGTTCGGCCAAAACGGTTTCCGTTACGCCTCTGGTACCAACTATCACGGTTGGCCGGAGGCTGTGGGCGCGGGCTCGGAGTGCCTGTCTGGCTTTGCTTTCCAGCATGGTATGCTCTGGATTCAGGATTAAGAAAAGAAAGTGTACGTTCCATGGGACACCGGGTCAAAAGGAGGGAGTTGTGGCACGCAGCAAATCCAGTGGACGCTGGTTGCAGGAGCATTTTCAGGATCCGTTTGTTCAGCGTGCAGCCAAGGAAGGGTACCGTTCGCGTGCCAGTTACAAGCTTCTGGAAATCCAGGAGAAAGATCGCATTATGCATCGTGGCATGCGCATTCTTGATCTCGGTGCCGCACCTGGCGGGTGGACGCAGGTGGCAGCGGCCCATCTTGGACCCCAGGGAAGGATTGTTGCTGTAGACAGGCTCCCCATGGATCCAGTTGCTGGTGCTACTGTCATCTGCGGAGATGTTTATGATCCTGAAGTGATTGCCCAGTGTGAGGAAGCGCTGGGGAGTGGTGTGGATCTGGTTTTAAGTGACATGGCTCCCAATATGTCTGGTATTGCCAGTGTTGATCAGGCCCGTGCCATGGCCCTGTGTGAATTGGCTCTGGATCTGGCCACAGACTGGCTGCTTCCGGGAGGTGCCCTGCTTATGAAGGTTTTTATGGGTGCAGGTGCAGAAGATCTGCGTCGTCAGGTTAAAAATTCTTTCAGGAAAATCGTTGTCCGCAAGCCTGAAGCATCCCGTGCCAGGTCTGCGGAGCAGTACTGGCTGGCGCTGGATTTTAGGCCAGGTCCGCTCCTGAAAGGGAGGCTGGACAGTTCATCAGGGGGTGATTAGAATTGGCAATCCTGCGCGGTTAGCTCAGCTGGATAGAGCGTTGGCCTCCGAAGCCAAAGGTCAGTGGTTCGAATCCACTATCGCGCGCCAAAAACATGGGTTCCGGAGCTATCCGGAACCCTTTTTCTGCCTGTGATAGGCCCCGGAAAGGGAAGGGCAGGAGCCCAGGCTCTGGGGCAAATGCAATCTGGATTTTCTCCGTACCTTTGCACAGAGAAAGCCCCTGTTTCTGCCTCTTTTTGGTGCGACTGCCATCAGGGGCAGGTGCCAGCCCGCATGACCAGATGCCTGGTTTCGTGATTCCCTAAAGATCCATATTTCCTCAGCATCCAGCCGGTTCAGACCTGATGCAGGCTTGGAGATAGCGATTTGAGAAGGGAAATTCCGGTCTGGCATGAATCGTGCTGAACTCGGAGTGATCATACCCATGATCACTCCTCCTCGAGTCTTTTGGGCGGTTCTCCGCCCTTTTTTGTGGCCAGAATGCTGGAAATGGAACTGAAATTGGGATGGCCTATTTTTTAGAGCAAGCATTTGCACCAAACTGGTGCGCTATTACAATCGGAAAGTGTTCATAAATAAGTGCTGCAATGGGAAGGTTGGCCCGAAATTCCGGAAGTAGGGGGTTGGAAAAATTCTGGGGCATTATGGCATAGGCTTTGCTTTTTGAGACTGATGCAAAGAACGGGGATTGTACCCAATAATGTCTATTAACCGAACAGGCCCGTTATTTTCCCAAGTGGAGGCCCAAGTTCTGGAGGCACTGGATGCAGCAGTGCTGGTTCTTGAAATGGGCCGGCGCGTACGGTATTTCAATGCTGCTGCAGAAAACCTGCTGCGTATCAGTACGGGTCAGGGGGTTGGCCAGAAACTCGCAAGACTGTGCCAGACCCCGGAATCGGCAGAAAATCTTGACCAGATTCTCGACGACGCTGAACGTATAGGAAGCAGCGTGACACGTTATGCGCTGACCCTCCATGTTTTTGATGGCACCCGGGTACTGGTTGACATGATTGCCAGTGTCGATTCCCTGTTGGGCTGGGTAATTGAATTTCGGCCCGTGGAGTCTTCCCTGCAGCATGCTGAAGAGGAGGCACAGGAGAAAATCTTCAACGCCGCGCAGGAAATGATACGGGGGCTTGCCCACGAAGTTAAAAACCCCCTAGGAGGCCTCCGTGGTGCTGCCCAGCTGCTGGAACAGGAACTGGATAGTGGTGAGCTACGGGAATATACGCAGATCATCATTCATGAGGTAGACCGGCTTCGGCGCCTTGTGGACCGCCTGCAGGGCCCCAATACCCGTCCCCAGCCCTGTCCTGTCAATATCCATCAGGTCCTTGAGCATGTCCGCAGGCTGCAGCTTGCCGACCTGCCAACAGATATCGCTGTGCGTTTTGATTACGATCTGTCGATTCCCGACCTGTACGCAGATCCGGAACAGCTGGTCCAGGTTTTTTTGAACCTGCTGCGCAACGCGCAGCAGGCGATGATGGGGCACGGAGAGATTCTTGTCCGGACCAGGGTTGAGCGTTTTGTTACCCTGCAGCAGCAAATCCACCGGCTCGGTTTGCGCGTGGATATTATCGATGATGGGCCAGGGATTGCGCCGGACCTGTTTCCGAGGATATTCCTTCCATTGGTCAGCAGCCGTGCGGATGGCATGGGAATGGGACTTGCCATTGTCCAGAATATGGTGCGGGGACATGGAGGTACTGTCCAGTGCCGTTCAGAACCTGGGCAAACAGTATTTTCGGTCCGTCTTCCCCTGCCCCAGCAGAGGAGTGCTTCATGACACAGACAGTCTGGATTATCGATGATGACGCATCCATTCGCTGGGTGCTGGAAAAAGCCTTAAAAAAGGCTGAAATTCCAGTGCGCAGTTTTGCGGACGCAGATAGTGCCCTGAGGGCTCTGGGCCGGGATCTGCCTGCCGCCATCCTTAGCGATCTGCGCATGCCCGGTCTTGATGGTCTGGCGTTCCTGAAAGAAATTCAGGAACGTTATCCCGGACTTCCTGTAATCATCATGACGGCCCATTCAGATCTGGACAATGCGGTTGCGGCCTTTCAGGGTGGAGCCTTCGAATATCTGCCAAAACCTTTTGATCTGGAAGACGCGGTTTCCCTGGTCCGGCGTGCGCTTGATACCCGGAAGAATGATGGAGAAGATACCACGGAAGCCCTTTCCGATGTCCGGGATGCGGAAATGATTGGTGAGGCTCCTGCCATGCAGGAGGTATACAGGGCTATTGGCCGTCTTTCGCGGTCGAGTATCAATGTTCTGATACTGGGGGAATCGGGTTCAGGGAAAGAACTGGTAGCCCGTGCCCTGCACCGTCACAGCCCGCGTTCACAGGAACCTTTTGTTGCGATCAATACTGCCGCCATTCCTGCAGATCTGCTTGAATCAGAACTCTTTGGGCATGAAAAAGGGGCTTTTACCGGAGCGGTGCAGGCACGCAAAGGCCGTTTTGAGCAGGCTGCAGGAGGGACACTGTTTCTTGACGAGATTGGAGACATGCCTGCTGCCCTGCAGACCCGCCTTTTGCGCGTGCTTTCTGATGGAACTTTCTATCGTGTGGGAGGGCATGCACCTCTGCGTACCGATGTGAGAATTCTCGCTGCAACCCACCAGAATCTTTCGATCAAGGTGCGTAATGGCAGTTTCCGGGAAGACCTGTACCACCGGCTCAATGTGATTTCTGTCAATCTCCCACCTCTCCGCGAGCGGCGCTCCGATATCCCGCGCCTGGCCAGATATTTTCTGAGAAGAACAGCTGAGGCTCTTGGGGTTGAGCCAAAGATCCTGAGTGCGGAAGCCGAGGCCTGCATGGTTCAGTGGAACTGGCCAGGAAACGTTCGGCAGATGGAAAATGCCTGCAGATGGATTACGGTCATGGCACCTTCGCAGCGGGTGGAACCTGCTGATCTTCCGCCAGAAATCGTTCAGGAAGAACTGGTCCTTCCTGCCACTGATGGGGGGGGCAGAAATAGCCTGCCTAACGGAGTGAAATCCGGGCCTCCGGATTCGCAGGCAGATCAGGAAGGCGACTGGAAAAATTTTCTGATGAAAGAGGCAAAACGGCGTCTTGCAGCAGGTGAGACAGGTGTTCTGGATACTCTTTTGCCAGAATTTGAGAGCATTCTGATACTGGCTGCCCTGGATGCCAGCCAGGGGCAGAAACAGGTGGCAGCCGAGAAGCTTGGGTGGGGACGTAACACCATTTCCCGCAAGATGCGGGAAATGGGGTCCGAATGGGATCAGATGCTAAAAAAACAGGCCCATAGTTCGGGTGGCAGTGATGATGAGGCAGCCACCGGCTCCTAGAGGCTGTAGTACATCTGGAATTCGACTGGGTGTGTTGTCATGCGGAGTGTCTGGACTTCGGCCCATTTGACGTCGAGGTATCCCTCGAGCCAGCTTTGGGTGAAGACGCCGCCTTTCATGAGGAACTCGTGATCGGC
>DAHXMJ010000009.1 GCA_027365525.1 Acidithiobacillus sp. | reverse complement strand
GAACTGGTGGCAAAGGTGAGGCAGGCGATTAATCTGGAAGTCAGGATCGTGTCCTTAGTCTGTTAACAATCTTGCCCGCCTCGCTCCGGGGATCAACCGAAGGGTACCAATCCATGGGGACTGGTTCCAAGACATAAGTCTGTTCCAGTTTTTATCGGAAGAATTTTATGGTCTTTGATAAAAACTGATCATTGCCGCTGTTGAAACGCTTCCCTCCGGAAACATCACCAAAAACCGTCAGTTGTGCCTGTGGCATGGAAAAATTTCCCGGGATGGCTCCGCTCCAATGGATTCTGGCTGTCGCCACCCAATGGTGGTCCATGGCCAGCATCCTACCTTTGTGGCGGCTATTTGGCACAGCGCCGTGCTGGATACTGCGCGCCCCTTGTAATGGGGAATAACCAGATAACCGGATAAGGATTGATTTTTAATATTTTCTAGCAGAGAAACAAAATTTGTATTTTCTAATATTGTGACAAAAAAATTTTTATATCATGGGTTATTGCAGCGCTGTGCCAGTTATGATAAAAAAATTATTAATTGCAAATCAGATTGAAGAGTAGATTCTCTCCAAATGGATCCTGTCCCTCACCGGCTAATTGCGGTCCATGGCCAGACATCCTATTTTGCGGCGGCTATTGGGTACAGCTGCCGGGCCGGAGACTGCGCATCCGTCATAAAGACGGAAAATCTGGCAACAATTTTTTTAATAATCTCTATCCGCAAAACAAAGATTATATTGTCTGATATAGTGATAGAAATTTGATAGTTGCAGCCATTGGAGCGGTGTACTAATTGTAAAGCGAAGAAAAAATATGATGTGCACAAGCGGAAATGAGGAGGAATATAATGAAGAAAAAAATGGGTTTGATTGGTCTGGCTGTTTCGGCTGCGCTGGCAGGCGGATTTTCTGGAGCCGCCATGGCGACCGATGGCTACCAGCTGATTGGTATAGGCCAGTACGCCATGGGTATGGCTGGTGCCGTAGTGGCAGCGCCGGACGATCCCCTGTCCGCAGCTATCAGCAATCCGGCGGGGCTGGCGGATATCCGGCCGCAGGCTGCCTATTCAGCAGAAATTTTTAACCCGGTCCGCAGAACCAATTATGGCTTTGGCGAGTTTGGCAGCCACAGCAATGTTTACGGTGTGCCGGCAATAGGATGGGTGGCACCAGCTTTTGGAAATGGAATTGTCTTTGGTGGGGGCGTGTACGGATCTTCCGGTCTTGGGACCAACTATTTGCAGACGACCCCTTATGGGACCCTGCAAGCCTATAGCAACATCATGTTCATGCAGATGGCACCCTCTCTGGCCATGAAGGTCAACCGCCATCTTTCGCTGGGTGCGTCGCTCAATATTTCTGCCGAGCAGGCATCTTTCCAGCAGACGTTTGGTGGCCAGGGGCTGAATCTTGCGAGTCCTTCCTGGGCATATGGTGTGGGTGCAACAATCGGCGCACTATACAGGGTGAACAGTATGGTGACCCTTGGTTTTACCTATAAGACGCCCATCGCTTTTACCCCCCTGACATGGCAGGAAACCGGCCAGCAGGCTCCCCTCCGAGGGAATCCAGGCCAGTACAGTGGCCATCTGAACTATCCACAGCAGATTGCCCTGGGTCTTGCCATCCGTCCCATTCCGCAATGGCTGGTCAGTATTGAAGGGCAGTGGATCAACTGGCATGCCACAATGAACAATTTTACTATCTATGGACCGTGGCAGGGGGCAGGGAGCGTTCCTCTCCCCATGCACTGGAACAATGAATGGGTGGCCAACATTGGCACCCAGTATGCCCTGACCCACTGGCTGCAGGTGCGTATGGGTTATGCCTATGGCACAAATCCTATTACCAGCAGTAATATTGGAAACAATCTGATTTTCCCGGCCATTGTGGAAAATGCTCTTACCATTGGCTCAACTCAGAAGCTGGGCATGGGATGGAAACTGACAGAGGCGTATATGCATGAATTCAGCAATACCGTAACAGGAACATCGCCTTTTGCGCAGGCATTTCGCAATTTCCCCCTGCAGCCCGCAAGTGCAACGCTATCTGAGAACTCCTACGGTATCCAGATCGGCTACGTTTTCTGACAGGGAAGTTGCCCTCCTCAGGGGCCTGGGGGACGGGAAACCGTCCCCCCTCTCTTTTCACAACCATGGAAAAGAGACGGCCTCCTGCACCAGCACAAACCCCCGGGAATGGCGGCAAGGGAAAAAGGGAAAATCTGTCTGGTGCCCTTATGGCCCCATTCTCCCAGCACTGAAGCCTCTCCATCCTTTCCGGTGCGAACCAGGGATGGTGAAAGCATGCATGTTCTTGCATCCTGGCTTTCGAGGATGGACACTAGCGCAAGGAATTTCTGGTTGAGACTGTCATGAAAAGTATCCCCATCGCTGACGTCAGCAGCATCCGCAATGAGCTGAACCGGTACAGGAAAGGAAAAAAACTGGAGATTCCACGGTTCAACCAGCTGGGCCGGATGGCCTACCTGGGCCGGCTGGTCATGTCCCCCCTGGACCCAGAAGATGCGGAATGCCAGTCCTATCTGGTCCATGTGCAGGAGCTTCAGGGGTTGGCCGCCCATTTTGTCGAACTTGACGAGGATCTCCAGGATGCGATTCTTGTTCTGGATGGAGAACAGGCCATGGCCATGGCGGCAATCATGCAGCAGGGAGTCCAGGACCGGATTCGCTGGCACGAAGAGCTGAACCAGCGGGATTTTTATTTCAGCGCGTTCTACCGTCCCAGGGAAAAAGCGGAATAGCCTTTCCGGGTCCAGGGTTGATGGCGGCTTCAGGAAGCGCCCGTCTGGGAGCGTTGCGGTGTCTCTATCTGGGGAACCTCTCTGCCGGGGAGCTACACCGCGCCTACGCCGGTCTTGCAGAGGTGCGGCAGACCCGGGATCCCCCGCTGCTGCTTCTTGCCACGGCGGATTCCCACCTGACGATAGGGGCTGCCCAGACAGCTGGTGCCGAACTCTGTTTTAATTCCTGCCAGAGGCTGAAAATTCCGGTCGTACAGCGAAGTCTTGGCGGTGGAACCGTCTGGATTGAGCCCGCCCATCTCAATTACTTTCTGGTGGCAAACCAGGGCTCCGCCTTTCGTCGCCCCCGGGATCTCCTGGAGGGATTTGCACCTGCTTTTCTCGCCGTGCATCACCATTTTGGGCTTGCGGTCCAGCTGGTGGGAAAACAGGATTTCTCCTGTGGCGGACGGCGGATTGGGAGTACGGGTGCTGCGACTCTGGGGAGGAGCCTCGTTCTGGGAGGGAGCTTCCTCCTTTCCGGAGGCTGGACGACTTTTGCCGAGGCCATTGCGGCACCCTCTCCCGGGTTCCGTGTCTGGCTCCAGGAAGCCATGGCACAGTCCATGACGACCTGGGATGCAGAACTGGGGAGTGCTCCTCCCCCCGGGCCGGTCATGGAAAGGCTGTATCACGAGCTCGCGGTCCTGGGGTGGAACACGGTTGAATCCCGTCCGACGGATTCCGAGCGGGAAGCCATGGAGCGTGTAGAACTGGAGACTCTGGACTGGACGGAATCGGCTGGCCGGCGGGTCCCCCATGGGATCAAGGTGTGCCAGGAAAGTTTCCTGACCGAGAGGCAGTGGGACGCGGAAGGAAATTTTTTACGTATATGGACCGGAAACGGGCGTTTCAGGCGGATTGCCGGACCGGCTTTTCCGGAGGAGCTGTCGGAGGCCATTGCGGGACTGCCGAAGGATTCACCGGTGCTCCACAGGCTTCTTGGGAGATATCTGGGCTGGGGGCCTGCGGCTGTCTGGCAGGAGCGTATCCGGTCTCTGGCGGTCTGGACGGATATCTAGCGTGCAGGAGGTGGTGTGTGCCCAGTATTGATGACCGGATGAAAAGGCGCCTGCTCTGGGTCAGCAGTGACCAGGACCTGATTGCTGCAGCCAGGTCTGTGCTCCCGGAGGGCTGGGAGCTGAACGCCGGTACCAGCCTTGAGGATTTTGGGGAATGGCAGGATATTCTCCTTCACCGCTTCCTGGTTCTGGATCTGGGCGCTGCACTGGACGAAGATCCGGTAGAACTGGTGGATACGGTCCGCCGGGAATACCAGATAAACATTCCAATTTTCTGTTATGGAGGAAGCCCGGAACAGCGCGCGGCCGCGCGCTCGGCGAGGGCAGACCGGTTTTTTGACCGGGACGAAATTCTTCTGTACCTGCAGGATTTCGTCCGCCAGTTTGGCTGGTAGACCCTGCTGCCCCGTTTCCGGGTCCGGGCAGGCCAGCGGTCAGGAACTCTCAGCCAACCTTCGCGTGGGCCTCAGTATCCAGAAGGATGTCACGGCTCTCGCCCTGCCCGCCAGCCTCAGCCGTCAGGGTGGCAATGCGTACGCCAGCATCCCGGAAAGAAATTTCGCAGGAAAACATGCCCGGCAGCGGAATGGAGGCTTCCTTCAGCGTCTTTCCTTCGCAGGTTACGGTCACCCTCGCCGTGCCGCTGCCTTCCAGCATGGCCTGGATCCGGAAAGGACGGCCTGCCACCCGGCGGTACACTTCGGGATCGCGGTTGGCGTTATATTGCAGGTTGTTCAGCTTGACCATCTTGATGAGATTCGCGCTCATGAAAACCCCTTTAATCACACCATAAAATTGGTTTCGGAGAATTTTGGGTAAAACACCTTTATCCTAGACGAACGCACTGGAAAAGAATAGGTTCCGGTGGCCAAATGGGAAGGGGTGATAAATGCACGATCAAACACGCGTCTTGGTGCGGCTGGATGCGCTCAAGGAAAGAATTGGTGGGGCCCTCCTGGCTGGCCGGCAGCCTCCTCTGGATGTCCCAGACCTGTCCAGACAGGTGGATGAGGGGCTGGAGATCGCCCGGGAAATGCTGATGGCGGTGCTGGACGGGGAACACCGGCAATACGATGCCGGCGCAGGCCTGCTGGAACTCTGGAAATCCCTGGTCAGGGGCGCACCCCACTGGAATACCATTCGCGACAACTGCCGGGAACTGGTCTATTACCGCAACTGTCTGGACATGGAACGCCTGGATGCGCTTCCCCCCGAACCGGAGAAAATGCTGGTCCACATCCTGCGCCACCTGTACCTTTACCTGCGCAGCCATACGGAACAGTCCCAGGAGGAGAATCCATGAGCCGTCATGCCCAGGCACATCCGGACAGGCAGCTCCGCTATGTCACGGAAGAACCTTTCTATCAGCCGGTAGGCAACGAGGTGGCGGTGTTTATGGCAGCCTGGAGCCGGAGGCTGCCTGTAATGCTCAAAGGCCCGACGGGATGTGGAAAAACCCGTTTTCTGGAGCACATGGCCTGGCGTCTGAAGCGCCCACTGATAACGGTTGCCTGCCATGAGGACCTGACCAGCTCGGATCTTGTGGGCCGCTTCCTGATCGAGGGAGACGAAACCGTCTGGCAGGATGGTCCCCTGACCCGCGCCGTGCGGGAGGGCGCGATCTGCTACCTCGACGAAATCGTCGAGGCCAGGACCGATACCACCGTTGTCATCCATCCCCTGACCGATCACCGCCGCCATTTGCCCATCGACAAGCTGGGTACGGAAATTCCCGCCCATCCGGATTTTCTGCCGGTTATTTCCTACAACCCCGGGTACCAGACCGTGCTCAAGGACCTGAAACCTTCTACCAAGCAGCGTTTCGTCGGGATGAATTTCAGCTACCCGCCGCCAGACGTGGAATCCGGGATTGTCGTGAAGGAGGCCGGGGTTGACGCGGGACGTGCCGGCCGGCTGGTCGGGGCCGCCGCGCGAGCACGGAATCTCCGGGACCAGGGGCTGCAGGAAGTGACCTCCACGCGTGCGCTTGTCTATGCAGGTACCCTGATGGCAGCGGGTCTGGAACCCATGGAAGCGGTCGAGGCAGCGATCATCAGTCCACAGACGGATGATCCCGAGCTGGCTTCTGCCCTGCGGGAGATTTTTCAGGCTTTTTTCCCCGCCTAGGTGAAGTGTGTCCACGCAGACGGAAGAGATTCTGGAACATCTTGAGGCCGTCAGCTTTGTGGCGGGCCGGGATGCGCGGGCAGCCCTCCCGGCGGTAAGTCCTCTGGGGGATTCCGAATGCCTGCGCTATCTGGAAACCGGCCGTGACCTGTTTTTCTACGACCGGGAAGCAGGGAAAGCCTTTTTCCATGTTACGCCGGAGCTTGTCCGGGCCTTTGGAGGTCTGGAGCCCTGGCTTGGCCAGTCACGGATCTTTCTGACCCAGCGGGGTACTTTCCGGGCGGCTGTCGGGTATTTTGGACAGGCCGCCCCGGTGCGGGAGCATTTTGGTTCCGAAGGGGAGAAACTCTGGTACGGACTGGGTGCGGAGTGGCTCTCTCTCCATGTCGACAGTGCCGCTGCCTATTTCCAGACGCCGGCGGCCACGCTTGTGGGCGCTTTTCCGGTCGGGGAACTGGAACGCCTGATGGCGCCGGCCCGGGAACTGGCCAGCGGCCGGTTAGGGCTGGGCACCTATCTGGCCGGCGCGGTGCGGGTCCGGGCCATCTGTGGCCTGGAGGGTATTGCGGAGTGGGCGCGGCGCGGGAGAGATGTTCTGGCAGCCGGCCGGATTCGTGGCGAGGCCTGGTACCGGCTGGAAAGCGACGAGGCACGGAGTTTCCTGCTGGAAATGCTTCCAGGTTTCCATCTGGGTCCCCACAGGCGTCTTTTCTCTCTGCTTTTGCAGGCATGGACCGGGCAGTCTCTCCCTTTCGAGGAGGGATCGTGGAGCGTGGAGGGCGGAAGGACATTTCTGGAAACGGACGGACGCAGTCTTTTTATCCCGCCCGTGATGCCAGACCGGGAGGAAGCCGTTCTGGCGTTTTATCATGCCGGTGCCCATCTGGCCTTTGGGAGCTATGACCAGGATGCCATTCAGGCCCTTTTCCGGGAAATCGGTATGGATCACCCGCCACTGGACCCTGAGCAGCGTGTTACCTGGCGCCCCCTGTTTGCCCGGTTTGGTGACGACCTGCTCCGCTTCCAGCTGATTTTTGACCTGTGCGAGGACCTTCGGGTAGATGCTGCCATGGAATGCAGGATGCCCGGGTATCTGGCCAGGATTCTGGCAGCCGCAGGCCGCCAGCCGGTTCCGGCAGGAGCGGCCGGTGCCTACTGGAAGGAAGCCGTACGTTTTCTGGAGGGCTGCCTGCGGGGTAGCGTGGCGGAGGACCTGAAACCACTTCTTTCTCCCGCAGCAGGAATCCTGGAATCTTTCCGGGTGGCCCTGGGCCGGTATGCCACAACAGATCTGCCTTCCATTACCCTGGTGGAACGCCCGGCAGCCTTTCTGCCCGGACATTCCCCAAACGCCGCAAGACCTGTCTATCCCCGCCGGACAAATGCGGCTGCTCCGGCAGACCTGGGGACTGCCGGACCTCTGGGGGCCAGCGGACACAGGGAAAAGCCGCGGGAGATCCCGCAGCACGCAGATGGCAACGGACCTGACCTGGAAATCCCGCCGGAAGATGTGCAGGGTTCCGGGGGGAGGGTCGGAGCAGGCACACCCATGCCCGCCAGGACCAGCGGTGCAGGCAGGGGGGTGCAGGGGCCGGCTGGCGGGCGTGCATATCCTGAGTGGGACTACCGCCAGCAGCGGTACAAGGAGGGATGGGCCCGGGTGCATGAGAGGGCACTGGCAGAGCGGGACGGGGTCCGTGCGATGGCCATTGCCTCCGAATATGCGGGCACCCTCCGCCGTCTGAAAAAGGCCCTGCAGGCCCAGAAACCGGTACGCATGGCACCCCTGCGCCGCCAGGACGATGGAGAGGAGCCGGATATCGAGGCGGCCGTCCAGTTTGTGGTGGAACGGCGGGCCGGGCAGAGTCCCCGTTCCAGCATTTACCGGCAGAGACGTCCCCGGCGCCGCGATACCTCCGTTCTGCTGCTTGCGGATCTTTCAACCTCCATCATGGCAGCTGCCGGAGATACGGGCGTCCGGGTTGTTGACCGGCTCCGCGCGGCCATGCTGCTGTTTGGCGAAGCCCTGGTGGAAGTGGGTGATCCCTTTGCCCTCTACGGATTCGCCAGCAAGTACCATCACGAGGTGCTGCTGTATCCCATCAAGCGGTTTGAGGACCGGTTCGACAGCCAGGCGCGTGCGCTCCTGGGTGGACTGAGCGGCAGGCTGGCGACCCGGATGGGAGCGGCCATCCGGCACGCTACAGGCCTGATGGCCGGAACTGCCTCCCAGCGCCGCCTGCTTCTGGTCCTGTCGGATGGCCGTCCGGCAGATTACGATGACGGCGGGGATCCCC
>DAHXMJ010000001.1 GCA_027365525.1 Acidithiobacillus sp. | reverse complement strand
TTGGCTAGAGGTAAACGACCCATGCAGGTGGTGATAGCGGCCATGCGTAGGCTCCTCCATCTGGCTTTCGGAGTGCTTAAATCTGGGCAACCATTCAACCCCAACTTTGGGGTTGCATAGCAGCCCTCAAGACGGTATCTGGGAGTGGCCATCTGCCTCTTGACGTTTAGTTTGAGGGGGCAGAACCGACTTGCTGGCAGAGTGTTCCGCTCAAAATGCAGGTTTGCTGCGGACGCTTTGATGACGGTCAAGTACCCAGCACCTTGGATTGTTTGCAAATCCGATATGCTTGTAGTACTTGGCTGCCGCTGGTGCGGCAACCAATATTAATTTGCACCTTGGGCCCAATTGTTTTTGAGTGGTCTTTAGAAGATTTTTCCCGATGCCCTGTTGCTGATAATCTTTATGAACGGCCAAATCGGAAAGATAGCACGCATAATGAAAATCGGTCATCGAACGTGCAATGCCTACAAGCTTCTCACCATCCCACGCCGTTACCATTAGATTGCTATTTTTTGTCATTCCTTCCATGCACTCTCGGTCCTCGACCGGCCTTCGTTCGCCTAAGGCTGATTCATTGAGCAGTTTGATGAATTGATCAGTCGATATTGGAATGTTGATTTTGATTTCGATACCCATGCCTTTCCTTTGTATCTAATTCGCCATTTCTTTGCCCTGAAGGGTGAAAATTCCTTCCTGCCTGCCAGAAGTGGCCTGACTTCAGTCACTTTGAATGTGCAGACCCGCTTTGTGTCAAGGCAGCTCCACGGCTTACGCCTCAACACAGGCTACCCCGGTGTGCCCGGTCGTTGACTGCCAATCCTGTGCAAGACTGGTATCAAGGCATAAGAGACGACTAAATGATGCGGCCCTGCACTACCTGTGATGTGGAACATCTTCCGCAGCGGCCCAACCCCAGGACCTCAGGTGTTGGGCCGTTGCGCAGGATCTTGCCGGTCAGTTGTAATAGCCACTTGGGGGCGGAGGCGGTGGTCCTGGGGGTATGGCTCCCGGTCCCGGGGATGGCGGACCATAGTATCCCCCGGGGCTTGGAGGTGGCTGTGGCGGACCGTAGTATCCAGGTGGCTGCGGCGGCGGACCGTAATATCCCCCAGGGCCCGGAGATACCGCCGCATAGCAACCCGTCAGTGCCAGGGTAAGGCTGGCCAGCATTGCCCACTGCATGAGTGAATAGGCACGATTGCGCAGCGCGGGCTGGTCATGTCTCTGCATGTAGTACATCCTCCTTATTTAATGTCCATAAATGGAGCGATCATAATGGCGAACGGCTTTGTGCGTCCGCTTGTCATGCTTTAGTCTGGCTTTTCAGCAATGCTGGTAGCTGTTCACCAGTATTTCTCCAATGCCGCTTTTGGTGCGCATTCCAGCGATTGATTCACCAACTGTGCTCGGAGAAGAGGCTGTAGCCACAGACATACAGTTCCACTGACCGTGACCTGGCCCCAAGTTTCATCCAGGTTTGTGCAGAGTCCAAGGGTTAAATTAGGATTAAGCAGCGTGTCTGTCCAGTGACTGGTTTTGCGCGTATTCGACGGGCGTTAAGTTACCCGGAGCCGAATGCGGGTGGTGGTTATAGTCTTCCCGCCAGTGTTCGATCTGCCGACGTGCCTCGGCGAGTGTCGTGAACAAAGTCCCGTTTAGGAACCCGTCCCGGAATCGGCCACTGAAGCTTTCGACGAAGCCGTTCTGCATGGGCCTGCCGGGGCGATATAGTGCCATTCCACGCCCCGGTTTGCTGGCACCACAGCAGCACGGCTTAGGAGGTCAGTTCCGTGCCGCTGTCACTGACGATGGTCCACGGTAGCCCCCAGCGTGCGATGGGCACATCGGGTTCGCGTACGACACGCACGCCGGATAGTGAGGTATCCGCTACCAGCGCCAGACATTCGCGTGTGCAGCCATCTACCACAGCCAGCACCCGGAAGCGTCGACCATCGGTGACCGCATCACTGATGGAGTCCAGGCTCCAGCGCTGGTCAGCCCGGTCGGGAACAACCATCGGGCGCCGTGTTCCCAAGGCGCGTTTGCGACCGCCACGACGGCGTACCTGAAGGCGTTCCTCGCGATATGGGCGTCGAAGCTTCTTGTGATTGACCACCCAGCCCTGACAGGCCAGCAGGATAGGGATCCGCCGGTAACCAAAACGGCGCCTCCCGGCGGCAATCTGCTTCATGGCCGAACGCTGCCCGGCATCCGCACCACGACAGCTGCGGTACCGAACCGTTGTGCGATCGACCGCCAGGACCGAACACGCCCGACGCTGGCTCACCCCGTGGACCTCACAGGTGTGAGCGACGGCTTCACGCCGTGCGTCGGGCGTCACCATTTTTTGCGGCAACAT
Organism: Acidithiobacillus sp.; assembly: GCA_027365525.1. Taxonomy (GTDB): domain Bacteria; phylum Pseudomonadota; class Gammaproteobacteria; order Acidithiobacillales; family Acidithiobacillaceae; genus Igneacidithiobacillus. Next base: position 49,299 of record DAHXMJ010000001.1, on the reverse strand, counting down.
CCTTCAGGATGGCGTTATCCAGCATCGCCCCGGCCAGCAGCTTCCTGAGACGGGTGTTCTCTTCCTCAGGGCTTTGAGCCGGCGAGCCTCAGAGATGTCCATGCCGCCGTATCTGGCCTTGTACCTGTAGAACGTGGCCTCGCCCAGGCCGTGCCTGCGACAAACATCGGCCGTCTTCATCCTGGCCCCGTGCTCCTTGACCATGCCAATAATCTATTCCCCGGTGAACCGTGATCGCTTCATCATCCGTCTCCTTGCGTTGACGGACTCTACAAAAATTGGAGGAGTTCTCGGGGCTCAGGTCAGTGGCAGCCCCTGCGACGGCACATACACTTAACGCGAAGCTTGGGCAGACCGCGATCATGGGTACTGTTTTTGCATTATAGGCTCAATAGGGCGCCGGAACAGGGATTTTGTCGTAAGAGTGACAATCCATGCCGCCGAGTCCAGAGGCTATGGAGGAAACCATGACTGATATGTCAGAACTTGTACGGCGTAAAACACCGCTGAACCTTGCCATCGTCCACGTGGATCCAGACGCGTTTCTGGACAAATACATGGGCTGGCTGGAAATCACCGCTTTTATCAGGGCCCAGCGCATGGGTGAAGCTGTCACGCCTGTGGACGGTTTCACCCCGAAGCTGTCCGCTGGCGATCTGCGCACTGGAGGAGTGCACCAGGTGGGCAACGATGCCATATTCGCCTTCTGCATGACCGCTTCCCTGAAGGGTGATAAGTCAGCCGTGGAGAAAGTTGAGGAAGGCCTGGTCGGACGTTTGGGCAAGGAGTATCCCGGTTTCCATGGTATGTGGTACTTCCGAGGCACCATTGATGCCCCGACCACACTGGACGATTTTGTTGGACAGGCGGGCAAAAAAATGCTGGAAGGCGATATTCCCCCGCCCCCCATGCGTGCCAGGGAGAACTGGAATGCCGGCCTGCGCTTTTTCGAAAAGGCGCGTACTTCCAACTTCGACAGGGAGATTATGTATCCGCTGGCCTGCTGGACCCGCGAAAAATGGGTGGAAACGGCGGACAAGGGTGTCGCCTTCCTTGCACATATTGAAGACAGCCTGCCGATTCTGCGCGAAGCTCTGGAAGACCCAAGGAATGACCAGGCCTTTATTGCCAATCTGCTTTTGAAGGCGGCTCCCGCCGTTGACACGGAGCTGACGGAAGATTACCAGGGGATGCTGCGCTCACTTGCGCGGCGCAACTGATGCCGGGCCCCACAGCCTGTCCCCATCGTGATCTTTGCTACAGCGAACAGCTGTGAACGTCTCTTGCCTTACAGGGCTTCGCGGTCTGGACGACGAACTGGCTGCAAACGTGTATCCGGCCTGTAGTTCCACATAAGATGATGTCTGACCCTGTAACCCGGGTTTTAGCATGGCAGAGGATCACTAATCCGGAAGACTGCAGGTACCTGATGCATTCAGCGCGGTTTCGGCCACCCCGGATGTTTGTTTCTGCGGGGAGGGTGGCTATTCCGCTGTCCCGGCCATATGGCCGGGACAGCGGCATCTAAATGTCCTGGAAATTCCTATCCTCAGAGAGCCATCATCCAGCCGGCCAGGGCAGCCAGGGTGACCAGCAGTACCGGAGGGGTAATGAGCAACCCCGTTTTCATGTATTCTCCCCAGCCAATATGTATTCCTTTTTTCTCCAGCACGTGGAGCCAGAGCAGGGTGGCAAGGCTGCCTATGGGGGTAAATTTGGGACCCAGATCGCAGCCGATGATATTGGCATAGACCATAGCCTCGTGGGTCTGCGGGGCCGTATGCAGCAGCGCTGCCTGGTGGATGCTCAGCGCTCCGACAAGAACGGCCGGCATGTTGTTCAGGACCGAGGAAAGAAGTGCTGCGATGAAGCCTGTTCCGAGGGTGGCCGCCACGGTTCCATGGGCAGCCAGCCATTGCAGGGCCTGCGCCACGTATGCGGTAAGCCCTGCATTGCGCAGGCCATATACCACGAGGTACATGCCGAGGCTGAAAACTACAATTTTCCACGGGGCCTCACGGAGAATGCGCGGCACTGAAATTTCGGCCCCACGTCCGCCCTGCCACCAGCGGCCGGCCAGGGCGAGAAGTGCCAGAGCTCCGGTAATGGTTACTGCGGACACCGGCACATGCCATCGTGCCGTTACAAAATAGGCTAGCAGCAGCAGGGCAAGGACCGGAAAACTGGCGCGGAAAACCAGGGGATCCCGGATCGCAGAGCGGGGTTCCGGAAGATGGGCTGTGGGATAGTGGGCCGGAATCCGCCTGCCGAATGCCAGAAGCAGAACCACCAGGGTTGCCAGCAGGGAAATGATGTCAACCGGAACCATGACTGCTGCATAGCGGTCAAAGGGAATCCCGAAATAGTTGGCGCTTACGATGTTGACCAGATTGGAGATCATGAGTGGCAGACTTGTGGTATCGGCCACGAAACCGGTCGCGATCACGAAGGCAAAAGTAGCGGCGGGGGAGAATTCCAGCTGCAGAAGGATCGCCATAACAATCGGGGTCAGGAGAAGGGCAGCGCCGTCGTTAGCAAAAACGGCTGCAATCAGGGCACCAAGGACCACGATGAACGGGAAGAGCCGGCGTCCGCGTCCGCCGCCCCAGCGTGCCACATGCAGGGCCGCCCAGTGGAAAAACCCCGCCTCATCCAGAATCAGGGAAATGATGATAAGCGCGACAAAGGTGAAGGTGGCATCCCAAATGATGCCCCAGACCACCGGAATGTCCTGCCAGGTAATGACTCCCGCCGCCAGGGAGAGGACTGCTCCACCCATGGCGCTCCAGCCAATGTTCAGCCCCCGGGGCTGCCAGATCACCAGAAGCAGGGTGACTGCAAAAATCAGGAAAGCGGTCATTGGAAATCTGGCTCCTTGGTTCTGGTTTCTGCTGCAGTCTTGACGGGAAATGTTTTCATGTCAATACTTCATCCATCATTGAAATAATATCAGGATTGCCAATGGGCCATGAACGCAGCGAAATGGATGACCCCGAACTCCAACGGATGACCGCCCGCCTGGAAGCGCTTGCGTCTCCCCAGCGCCTGCGCATCTTCCGGCTGCTGGTCGAGCACGAGCCGGAGGGCCTTGTGTCCGGTGGGGTCGCCGAACGGCTGGAACAGCCCCACAACGCGGTTTCTTTCCATCTCAAAAGCCTCCAGCACGCCGGCCTTGTGACGGTCCAGCGCGAGGGACGATACCAGCGGTACCGGGCGGATATGCCACAGGTGCGTGGGCTGCTTTCCTATCTCACCGAAAACTGCTGCGGCGGAACCGTCTCCTGTGGGACCGCGATTCCCATGCTCATAAACCCTGAAAATTCCTGCTGAGAATGGAGTGAACCCATGAAAAAACCTGAAATCCTGTTTCTGTGTACCGGCAATTCCTGCCGCTCCATTCTGGCCGAGGCCACCCTCAATGCCCTTGCGGACGGAACGCTGCACGCCACCAGTGCCGGAAGCCATCCCGCAGGTTATGTCCATCCACGCTCCATTGCCCTGCTGCAGCACGAGGGATTTGCCACAGACGGCCTGCACAGCAAGTCGTGGGACAGCACCGGTGGAACGCCAGATATCGTCATTACGGTTTGCGCCAGCGCCGCCGGGGAGACCTGCCCCGCATGGCTTGGGCCGGCCATCCGGGCCCACTGGGGTGTGGAAGATCCGGCAAAGGCCACAGGTACTGAAGCCGAAATTGACGGAGCCTTTGAAACTGCGTACCGGATCCTGCGCCACAGGATCGAAAGGCTGCTGGAGATACCGGTGGCCGATCTCCTGGCCCGCGATCCAGACAAGCTCCGTGAAGAACTGGAGCGCATCGGCGTGGACAGACCCTGACAGAAAACTGGTCCGCTTTCTGCCACAGATGTGGCGGGAGATGGATCAGGTGGCAGGGAAGGTTCACAATACGGAAACCGGATGCAACTGATGAACAGGATTTTCTTTCTATGCCAGGAATTCTGCTATATGTACACCTGCTAGCCGCCGTCATCTGGATCGGGGGAATGTTTTTCGCCTACATTGCCGTCCGCCCGGCCGCCGCGCAGCTCCCTCCAGATCTACAGTTTCCATTCTGGGTTCGGGTATTTGGCCGGTTTTTTCCGTGGGTGTGGGTTTCCTTTCCTGCACTGCTTGTAACCGGCTCCGCCATGGCTTCCCAAGGTAGACCTGGACCAGCGGTATGGCTGATGGCTGCGGCTGGCATTGCGATGATGTCCATTTTTCTGCATGTCTATTTTGCACCCTACCGAAGGCTCCGGCGCGCGGCTGCAGCGGCCGACTGGAGTCTTGCGGGGAAGCAGCTGCGGCAGATACGGCGGCTGGCAGGCATAAGCACCGTCCTGGGTTTTCTGGTACTGGCTTTGGGGATTTTCAGTTTTGCCGGATAAACATTCAGCCTGATTCGCTTCACCGTCACACCTGCATTTTTAACTGGACCGCTTTGATGCAGGGAAGGGCCTGAAATTCAGGGGTGCGAAACGAAACATGACGGATAGGACAGCGATTTGCGACTGCGGGTGACGACTGCAACAGACCTGCTGCAGCATTCTGCAGGACAGAGGTCCGGAATGCTCGGTGTTGTGCAGTATGGTTCCGGTGAGAGCCATGCCGGTTTGGGCAGAGTCCTTGCCGTGCCTGTTGCAGCGGTCAGGGCAGCCACGCTGGGTAGTACCGGGGATGTCTGTGAGGCGTGGCAGTCTCCCCGGCCGGTCCATGGAGGCAGGGATGGACCGGTCCACTGGTGTGCGGATGGCGTGCTGGCGTTTCTGGCAGTGAACATCCCCGATAACGGGCAGCATCTGGAGGATGCAGCGAGGTCGGCGTACTGTGCACTGTTCTCGGAAATTGACGCTCTGGGCTATCCCCATCTGCTGCGGGTATGGAACCACATTGCCGGTATCAATGATGCCTCCTCCGGTCTGGAGCGCTACCGCCAGTTCAACATTGGCCGCCAGCAGGCTTTCATGGGTAGCGGCCGCCATGTGGCCGGTGCCAGCGTACCCGCAGCCAGTGCTCTGGGAGCAGATGACGGCTCTCCCCTGACACTGTATGCCCTGGCATCGCGCCAGCAGCCCATGGCAGTGGAAAATCCGCGACAGATGAGCGCCTATCACTATCCCGGCGACTATGGTCCATGCCCACCAATTTTTTCACGCGCCAACCTGGTAGATCTGGGCAGTCCCGTGCTCTTTGTCTCCGGCACGGCAAGTATTCTTGGACACCAGAACATGCATGTTGGCAACTGCCGGGAGCAGACTCGCGAGACCCTTCGCAACATCAATGCCCTGCTTGAAGAGGTCCGCATTCGCCATGGCGTGCACTGGTGTACCGGTGACCTGCGCTTCAAGGCGTATCTGCGCCACGCCGAGGACCTGCCGGTGGTGCAGGAGGAAATGGAACGCGCGGCGGGGCGTCCCATTTCCTGCCTGTTCATCCAGGCGGATGTGTGTCGCAGTGAACTGCTGGTGGAAATTGAGGGCATCGCACTCCCAGCAGACTAGCCCGGTTTGGCCGGATGCAGGGAGCGCCTGCCAGAACGGAGTGAATCCTGGTATCTCACAGGGCTTTTCCACCGAGGCAGGATGTTCTGCAGGGCAGAACAAACCCAAATATCTCGCACAAGGGCGGAACGGCGGACCGGGTTCCCTGTGCATCAAACTGTGGTGGGGCGCCCCAGGTCAGGCTGGTGGTGTACATCCTGTGTCACCGTCTGCGTGGACAGGAAAACTGTACATATGCCAGCATCAGTCCCGGTCGACCAGACAAAGTGTGCCGCAATCCCCGATTGGACAGAATCCATTCTGCCGTGTCAGGATACCCGGTCAGGATGATCTGTGGGGCATTTTCAGGCCTGCTGACCACTATCCGGAAAATGGCGGAATATGCAGGGCAGTGCGTTTGGCTACGGCGGTTTGTGGCCAGGGTAATCGCCGGATCCTGCTCTGCCATATGGATCGAAGGTCCTATGGGTGACGGCTTTTCCGCACCTTGGGAACCGGAACCTGAGCGTGTTCTGGACTTTCTAAATGCGGGAAATTCCGGCATCAGGGGCTGGCCTGCTGCAAGGCTGACCGTGACACCAGACGTTTGTCCGGCGGATGCGGGAAATGGCGTATGGCAGCTTCCATCCCCATCCACCTTGCAGGGCATGGCAAACGCCCTGTCGTGCCCTATGTATCCGCAGCGCCGAAAACAGGGTGATCCTGACATAATGACTGAAGGGCAAAATTCCGAAATGGTGGCAATGAAACAGGTGGACTGCGACGTCCTGGTGATTGGTGGCGGGCCAGCCGGGTCTACCATTGCGGCGCTGCTCGCAGAACGCGGCCATCGCGTCACGCTTCTGGAAAAGGAGCATCATCCCCGATTCCATATCGGTGAGTCGCTGCTCCCCCACAATATGCCCATGCTTGACCGCCTCGGCGTGCGGGAACAGATGGAGGCCATTGCGATGCCCAAATATGGTATCGAATTCGTCTCCCCCTTTCACGGCAGAAGCATGCAGTACGACTTTGCCCGTGCCTGGAACCGGAACTTTCCCTATGCTTTCCAGGTTCGGCGGTCGGAGTTCGATTTCGTCCTTCTGAAAAATGCTGCTGCCAAAGGGGCAAGCGTGGTTGAGGGATGCCGGGTGGAGTCGGTCGAATTTCCGGAAAAGGCGGCGCCCTGTGCCATTGGCCTGGATGAAGGTGGTACCCGCCGGACATGGACGGCCCGGTTTGTCGTGGATGCCACCGGACGCGACACGCTGCTGGCCTCACAGATGGGCACCAAAACCCGCCATCCCCGCCATACCAGTGCTGCCATTTACGCCCATTTTGTGGGTGCCCGCCGTCTTCCTGGCAAGGCCGCAGGCAATATCACCATTGTCTGGTTTGACAATGGCTGGTTCTGGTTCATCCCTCTGGCAGATGGGACGACAAGCGTCGGCGCTGTCTGTTCGCCGGAATTCCTGAAAACCCGGCGGGGAGATCTGGCAAGCTTTTTTTATGGCATCATCGCCCTTTCCCCCGAGGTGTCGGACCGCCTTAAGGATGCCACTCTTGTCGGCAGCGTGACCGCAACGGGCAACTATTCCTATGCCTCATCGGTCACCAGCGGACCGGGCTTCCTGATGGTGGGTGACGCCTGCTCCTTCATTGATCCCGTATTTTCATCCGGTGTCTATCTTGCCATGCTGGGCGCCTTTTCGGCCGCAGATGCAGTGGATACCTGCCTCCGCCATCCGGAACGGGCCACAACAGCGCTCCGGCAGTATGATGCTTCTGTACGCAGGGCATTGGGGGCATTTACCTGGTTCATCTACCGCATCCGACAGCCGGCAATGCGCAACCTTTTCATGTCCCCACGCAACACTTTCCGGGTAGAGGAAGCCGTACTTTCGCTTCTGGCCGGTGATATTTTTGAAGGATGGCATGTCAGGCTGAGACTGTACCTGTTCCGTGGCCTGTATTATGCCACCAGGCTGGGACAGTGGCTCAGGTTTCGTGGAAAAGAGGGCGGTTCGGCCATTCAGGGTGGATGACGTGTTCCACAAAAATTTTGTCCTGATCCCGAGCTACAATAGTGGGCCAAAGCTTCTCGAAACCGTGACTGGGGCCTTGCACCACTGGCCGGATGTCTGGGTCGTGATCGACGGCAGCACGGATGGCAGCGACCGCGCGCTAGCGGACCTTTCCCATTCAGGACTGCGGCTGGTCCATCGCGCGTCGAATGGAGGAAAGGGCGCAGCCGTACTGGATGGGCTGCGCGCCGCCAGTCGGCAAGGGTATACCCATGCCCTGGTAATGGATGGCGATGGCCAGCATCCAGCAGCCGAGATTGCCGGTTTTATGGAAGAGTCGGTGCGCCATCCTGAGGCGATGGTTCTCGGCCAGCCGCTTTTCGATGCCACAGCCCCGCGCATTCGCGTGCTGGGACGGCGGATCTCCGACGTTCTGGCCCGCTGGGAGACACGGGAAGAGGTTGGCGATACTCTCTTCGGCTTTCGCGTCTATCCGTTGAAGCCCCTGCTGTGCCTGATGGAGGGCAGCCGCCATATGCGGGGGTACGATTTTGATGCGGAGGCACTTGTACGGCTGTGCCGGCAGGGTGTGCCCGTGCGCCGCCGCCTGGCACCTGTGCGCTATTTCCGGCCGGAGGAGGGAGGGGTCTCGCACTTCCGCTATGGGCGGGACAATCTGCACCTGGCCGCCATGCACCTGCGGCTGCTGCTTCGGCTGGGATGATTTCTGGCGCCCGGGCGCTTTTTGTGAGGCAAGCAGCGGCATGCATCCGCGGGTTTTATGCCATGGCACCGTTAACGTTGAGGATCTGCCCCGAAATATATCCTGCCTCCCCGGAAGCCAGAAAGGCAACGGCAGCCGCCACCTCTTCCGGTGTCCCAGCGCGCTTCATCGGTACGATCCGGTCCACAACTTCCCTTGGAAACACGGTTTCCGTGGCTGGCGTGGCAATAATGCCCGGTGCAACGGTGTTCACCGTAATTCCCCGGCTGGCCAGTTCCAGCGCCAGAGTACGGGTTGCTCCATGGAGGCCGGCCTTGGCTGCGGCGTAATTGCTCTGGCCACGGTTGCCCATCACGGCGGTCACCGAGGAAATGTTGATGATCCGTCCCCAGCGCGTGCGGATCATCGGCATCAGTAGCGGCTGCGTGGTATTGAAAAACCCATTGAGGGAAACGTCAATGACCCGCGACCACTGCTCATGCCGCATTCCGGGCAGTGGTGCGTCATCGTGAATGCCCGCATTGTTCACCAGAATCTGTACTGGTCCGGACTGCAGCAGAATGGAGAGTGCCGCCTCTGTGGACCGGGCATCGGTGATGTCAAACTGTATGGCTTCGGCTGAGCCTCCATGTGCGGTGATGGACGCGGCCACTGCCTGGGCGCGTGCAGGCTGGCTGTAGGCATGCACGTAAACATGATGCCCTGCGGCAGCGAGACGGTGCGCAATGGCGGCACCGATCGCGCCGCTCCCACCGGTGACCAGTGCGCGCTTCACCGGGCGGCCCCGAATAGTACGACTGCACGACCTTCGACCCATGGTGTGCCACGGGAGGAAACCACGAATTCGTAACTGGCGCTGTCTTTCCCGCCCGCCATCAGGTGTGCCTCCACAAGGAGAAGATCACCGGTACCACCGTCCAGCACTGGCGCGGCCAGCCGCACATTGCGCAGACTGACCAGATAGCCGGGCATGGGAGGGGTATCCGCGGGGGCGGTGAGCCGGCCATGCACGGCCATGGCCTGGGCGGCGATTTCGATGCCACAGGCAGCACCCAGTTTCCCGTCCGTGCGCCGGAGCGGATTGTCCAGCTCGTGGTAGCGCCGGGATAGACAGCGCACCAGAACCGCATTCCAGTTTAGGACCTCATCCAGCAGACACATGCTTCCGGCGTGGGGAATCAGTTCCAGAATCTCTTTGTGGCCCAGGATGCTCATGTTTTTCTGCTTCTTTCGTCCATGTGCGGTGTGATCTCTACCTGTAGCATCAGGTCCGGGAGGTATTCCAGCGTTACTACCGCTGCAGTGCCTTTTGCCAGGGCCACAAGCAGCGGCAGGCAGCGTGCGGCAGGAGAGGCGTGGCACAGCGATTCCAGTGCTGGATCGTCCGGGAAGCAGGACGCCTTTTCGCTGGATGTGCCTACCGTGAAACGCGCGATGGTGGACGAAGATGGCGTAGAGGAAAGTACCAGGGCAACCCCAAAAAACGGGACGCCAACCGGCCGCACAGCCCCGAGCGGGTAAGGGTAGGACGTGTCACTGGATACCAGTATCGACACTTCACAGGCGGCCGCCTGGGCGGCTGTTTCCAGCAGACCGGCAGCAAAACTGCCATCATGGCAGCACAGGCTGGTGGTGGCCGCCCGTGACCCTGTGGCTATGCTCCAGTATCCGGCTGACACGTTATGCACTGAATTGTGGAAACGGGTGGGGGAGAGTTCGCGCTGGGGTGAGGCCAGTGCCGTCATGATTTCGTGGATGGTGTTTCCATCGCCCCCCGAAGAGGCGAATACGGCGGGAACCACTGCGGGATCGCGTCTGGAAGCACCCAGCGCCTCCATGCCGGTGGCCAGCGCAACGCGGACGATATTTGGCGCGCGCCGCCGTTCATTTGCGGGCAGCACCGCTGCCACGGGAAGTGGGGTCTCGGAAGGGAAGTAGGGCACCTCTCCCGCCAGAACAGTGCGACCCGCGCCCCAGCTCTCAAGTCCGGGGGCCAGCAGGCCAATGCCGTCCAGATATGTATGCATCACGCCTTCCTGCCCAGTACGAGACTGCAGTTTACGCCACCAAAACCAAAGGTATTGCAGAGTACCCGGCGGACCCGTGCTTCCCGCCCGACGGACTGGTAGTGGCTTGCAAAGCCGGGATCGACCTCCCCTGTGTGGGGACTGCCTGGAATAAATCCGTTCTGGATGGCAAGAGCACCAAAAATTGCCCCTACCACTCCGGATGCTCCGAGAGTATGTCCGGTAAAGCCCTTGCTGGAGCTGCAGGGAAGCGTATGTCCGAAGATACCCGATACCGCCCTGTCCTCCGCTGCGTCCCCGGTCACGGTTGCCGTTCCATGCAGGTTGACATAGTCGATGCCTTCCGGCCGCAACCCGGCCGAGGCCAGGGCTGCGGCCATCGCGGCACGGGCTCCGGCGCCTTCGGGATGGGGTGAGGACATGTGGTAGGCGTCGGAACTTTCCCCTGTACCAAGAAGCTCGATGGCATCTGCGCCATGCTCCCGGCGGCGGCGCTCAAGCAGAACAAATCCGGCACCCTCGCCAATCGATATACCATTGCGTCTGGCATCAAACGGCCGGCAGGGGCCATCCGCTATGACGCCCAGGGCGTGGAAGCCAAACAGGGTAGTTCCGCAAAGTGTGTCCACACCACCCACCAGAGCGGCGTCACATACCCCGGCACTGATCATCCGCGCCGCGCTGGCAAATGCCTTGGAGGTGGCCGCACAGGCAGTAGATACCACAAATGAGGGGCCGGAGAGCCCCAGATATTCACGGACAAAGGCTCCCAGTGCGTAGGTATTGTGGGTCCCCGCATAGTTGAAACTGTCGGGTAGCGCACCTGTTTCCGGGTGGCTGTGACGGTAGGCCACTTCCGTTTCCAGAATGCCCGAGGTGCTGGTACCGAGGAAAACGCCAATTCGGGCTGGTCCGTGGCGGATCTTCGCGGCCTCGAGGATATCCGGAAAACCATCCTGTTCAAGCGCAAGCGCAGCAAGACGGTTGTTGCGGCAGTCAAATCTTGCCAAGGTTCCGGTCAGCGGCCATTTTTCCAGCCCCCCGATTTCTCCGGCATGGGCGGCAATGGGCAGTGTGTCAAACCGGCAGGGAGCAAGGCCACTCCGCCCTTCGTGCAGAGCCGCAAGTGTAGCTTTCTGCCCGGCGCCCAGGGCCGTAACGATGGAAAACGCGGAGAAAACCAGACCTGTCATGCCGCATCTCCCAGCCGTATGAGCATGGCGGAGACCTCACTGGCCGCACGGGAAACATGTTCTCCATAGCCTTTGGAAAAGGAGGCGTGCACCAGGTCCTGACAGCCGGGGGATACTGCGTAGCGGGCAGCAAAATGGCACAGGTTGGTTTTGAGGTCGGTATAGCGCAGGTCGGTAAAAATGCGCCGGAAATGCAGCCGGTAGGGACCCCAGAACGGGTTGTCGTAAAAGATCAGCTTCAGTGTGCGTGCCACGTCATAGATCTCGTTGCGCAGGATGACCGGTTCGGAGGTGGCCAGCCCACCAGCCCCCACTGGCAGTGTACCCCAGCGCAGGAGAGTTTCCCGGACGAACGGGTCAGCGTACAGGGCGAGTGGGTCTTCAATGGGAAGATCATTGGTACGCAGCATCAGGTCGACAAAAGTGTTCTTGGGCACCGGAAACCGGAACGCCGCGACCACGGCCGCCTGGCCGGTTGGCCAGGGAGCCCAGACTCCGGCATGTGCAAGAGCATTGTGGCAGACATGGACGCAGTTATTATTGAACAGTTTCCAGTTATAGAGCCGTTTCCCTTCCCGGTATGGATGGTTGAGGGCATTCAGGTATTCCACCACCGCGCCCATGCGGGAAGAGTCCAGCGGGACCCTGGCACTATACGCATTCCGGCCAAACCGTACCCCGTAATCCGTGGCCACGGAAATTTCATACATGTATTCCTCTTTCGACATGCCGGGCGGCTTGTTACGGAAGAAACGCGGATGGAATTCTATTCCTTCCAGTATTCCCATTTCCCGGGCACGGGCCTGGGTTTTGGCATAATTCAGGCGTGTCAGGGGTTCTTCCTCGCCCAGTGCCCCCCGCATCAGGAATTCCCGTCCTTCCACGGCAACCCAGTTGGCATTGCGGTAATGCGAATTTACGCTGATGCCGGTACCATGTTTTTCTGGCGCCTCATTGGGCCGGCAGAGCCGCAGTATCGGGTAACCGGTGGAACGGTCCACTTTCACCCCGTTGAGATAGAGGATCGAATGTCCTCCCATGCCACTGCTGATCTCGATGCCACAACCTGGTTTTTTGCGGAATTCTGATAGGGCAGAAAATTCGGCGTAATAGGGAAAAAAATCCTCGTAGCGCACTCCGGAAGCTGCAGACCCAACATCCGGAGCGCCAGGCGCACGCATGTCTTCACATGGGGTAAAAGTCACTATTGCCGCCGGCCCGTGGGGCAAAAGAGGGGGCGTTCCAGAATGTCCCCCCAAAGCGCTGTCCAGGAGTTCCAGTCATGGACGCCATCCCGGATGGCGGTCCGTTCCGGTGGCAGACGATCAGCCAGCAGTCTGTGGCCGTGGGAGAAACGGTCCTGCCGTGCATAGCCCAGATAGAGACTGGGTGCATTTGCCCCGTCTTTCAGGTGTGCCGTAAGCCAGGCCAGCACACGCTGTTCGGAGGATGTGGTGGCCAGATGCTCACGGTCTGGCTGAAAGCCGCCATCCCTGCCCAGAACCGCCATCGTGCCGCGGGTTCCGAGGAAAGGGGCAAGCAGTATGATCCCTTCCACATTGCCCGGGTAGGTGCTGGCGTAGAGCAGTGCTCCCATGCCGCCAAGGGAGATGCCAAGCAGCCATACGCGTCGGTATCCCAGATCCAGGGCAGTACAGGCAATTTCTTTGTGGAGCGCGTCCGCAATGCCGTCCTCCAGATAGAGGGCAAGCTCTGGTTCCACGACGGCAATGTCGATCGGCAGGGGATGGGCATGGGTGGTGTCCACCATCCCCTCGGCAGCAAAATCCTGGGCACGGATGCCTGCACCCGGCAGCATTACCAGCAATATGCGGTTTTCTCCATGGATGGGAGAGGCATAGTCCAGCCTTGCTGCGATACCCGCAGTGCTCATGGCGTACGCATCCTGTCTGGCGGCAGGCTGAAAAGAGCTCCGCAGACCAGACTGAGAAACGTGCCGGCTGCTACAGTAAGACCGATGTCATGCAGCACGGGAATGCGGGACAGCGCCAGGAGCCCATAGGCGCCCACGGTACAGAGGTTGGCCAGGACAATCGAGGCAATGGCACGGTCCCAGAATGGGCTGCCGGGTATGGCACGTTCAAAGAACAGGCAGTAATTGGAACCGGTCGCCACAATCAGCATGAATCCCATGACCATGAATATGGACAGTTTACCGCCATTGGTGGTGAGGAGGGCGGCGGTAATCGTCACCGCGGCAGCCAGCGGCAGTGCCACGGTGAGGGCGCGGCGCAGTGAGCGCAGTCCGGCCAGCAGCACGACCAGAATCGCCAGGCTGCCGAAGGTGGCCAGCATCACGGCTTCATGCTGGAACGTGGCCATGAGCACCCCGGTCTGATGGCCCAGGTCGACGAAATCTGCACCGGCAGTGCCAAGACGCTGCTTGACCACAGTCGGGTCAGAAACTCCCCGCAGCGGTGCTATGACCACCCAACCAGACCCGTTGCGTACCAGCATGGAGTTGAAACGGAGCGCAAGCGCTGGTGGGAGATTGGCAGGAGTCAGCAGGGGCGCTGTCCGTGCCAATTCCACATCCTTGAGGAAAGGGCTGAAAACCCCGCTGCGGAACGGCAGTCCGGCCAGTGCCTGGTCCAGGTGGGACTTCAGGATTGCGGCATTGGGCAGGGCGGCCTGGCGTGCGCGCTGGGTGGCGCTGCTGGGCAGTATGGTGCTTGGCAGGTCATAGGCAGCTATCAGTCCCGAAGTCTTGAGCCCAGCCAGAACGGGGGCAAGATTGCCGCTTTTGTCCAGTGCCTGTTGGGCACTGACCGCCTGGAATACTGCGAAGTAGCGCTGGCCATGTATGCCAAGTTCGTGTCGCAGCCTGGTGTCCAGTGACTGGGCAGAAGCCGGTATGGGGCTTAAATCCAGGAGGTTTTGGTCCCACATCGTGCCCTGGTGGTTCAGAAGCGCTGCGATGGCCCCCAGAAGCACCACAACGGCAACCGGGCGGGCAGATCGGCGGTTGCGGATGAGCCACTCCATGGGTCTGGCAATTCTTTCTGCCCCTTCAGCGAAAAATTGGACGGGAACAAGCGGAGGCAGGACAAATCGGGTGACTCCAGCGGCAGTGACCAGCCCAACGATGGAAAACAGGCCAAGCTGCGCGAAACCGGTGAAGCTTGAGGCCAGCATGGCGGAAAACCCGACCACCGAGGTCAGTGCGCCAAGCCGAAGCGTAGGCCATATTCTCCTGATCGTGCCCTGCGCGCTGCCATCCCTTGCGGTCTGGGTAAAAAGATAGATCGTGTAATCCATCGCTTCACCCATGAGCGTAATCCCAAATCCGAGGGTTATGCCGTGCACGAAGCCAAAAACAAGGGACACGGCCGCGATAGCCGTTATGGCCCCGCTGACAATGGGCAATATTCCCAGCAGCAGCATGCGCGGAGAACGGTAGACGTAGAGCAGAAGCAGGACAATGGCGGTTATCGCGACTGACGAAAGGAGAGTAACATCATCCTTGATCACGGCCCGTGTGCGTACGCCGAATACGCCGGGCCCCGTGACCTCCAGCCGTACCATTTGTGCCCCGCGGGTTTTGGCCCGGATACGGGAAAACATGGCATCCAGTGTCTGGAGATCACGCTGCTGGGCATTAAGATCAAAGCCTGGCGCTGCGGTATGCAGCAGGAGAAGGGCCGCCGTGCCGTGGGGAGAGGTCCAGACGCCGTCCATCTGCTCTGGTCCGCGTCCCGCGGGTTTCAGAAGGTCCATGACGCTCATGATCTCCTGGGTTGGATCTGCAGGAATGCTATGGCTGAGCATTGGGGCAAGATCGGTTGCCAGCAGTCCCAGATCGCCGGTCAGGGAAGAATGGAGTGACGGCGCGGAAAACCGGCCGGACGTCACGGTTGGACTCAGCAGGTAGCGGTTTTTCCATATAAAGTTCTGAATGGGTGCCAGAGATTGGGCATCACCATTCAGAACATCGATGAAAGCCGGGTTCTGGCGCAGGCGTTTGGCCAGCCCCTCACTCAGGGTGGCCAGTGTTGCCGTTGGTGCACCGTGCAGTGATACCAGAAGAATGTGGGAGGCGGCCCCACCATTAACCTGCCGTGCCAGCACCCGTTGCGCCAGGGAAGCCGAATGCGGCAGGAAATCTCCCATCTTTGTGCGGTAAACGCTGCTTGCGTCGATGACTGCGCATACGGCCAGCAGAAGCAGCCATAATCCAAGTGCGAGGCGGTCAGTGCGCATCGGTGGTTATGGTCTCGGTTACATGCATGCGGGTAAGGCCCCCGCTGGGGGCAAGCGTATCTATGCCCGTGACGCGGTCATCACTACCAGCGATGGTGATTGATTTCACGATTTTTCTTGTGCGGGCATCCAGCGGCACAAGGCGCAGCTGCCAGGTACCTTCGGTTCCCCTGAGCCCGACGGAATAGAGCCGTGTAAGTGTGGCCGTATCTCCGGCAAGAACGGCACGGATGCCAGTGACCAGTCCGGCAATCTGCGGGGCATCTGAGGTGCTGAACCTCTGTGTCTGACCGCCAGGACCGCCACTCATCGTGATCCGGTCATGGTCGAGAATAAACACCTCATGTACCGGGGAAAGGGTAGTCTTGCGCATGTAATAGGGCGCCCGGTAGACCAGTACGCCCCGTGCCGAAAGAGGGGTGGTGAGCAGGGGGGATGTTTTTTGTGCAGTGAAGCTGGCGGTGGCCTTTTTCACATGGGCCATTTGCTGCATCAGGGCATCCAGTCCCCAGGGAATGGTCTGCGCCCCTGCGCAGACCGGCGCAAAGAGCAGAACAGCCAGCAGAAGACGGCGCATTTCAGGACCAGAAATCATAAAAATTGAACCAGTTGAATGGCGCTTCACGGCAGAAGTCTTCCAGCCGGCTGACGTACCGTTGCATGACATCGCTGATCCATGCCTCGGGATGGGCCGGACGCCCACTGGTGGCCGGCGCGATCTGCTCGAAAAAAACTTCGTACGCATGCCCACCGCGGTAAATGCAGACCATCATTACTACCGGCCGCTGGAGCAGCATGGCCACGCGGAAGGGGCCCTTCGGAAAGCTGGCCTCTCTGCCCAGAAAAGGGTAACGGACAAGGTCGCGGCCATCGACATTCCGGTCTGCCAGCACGCCGATGAAATGTCCGTGCTGAAGCCGTCCCGCCACTGCAATGAGCGAATCCAGGCGTCCGAGCCCGATTACCTCGGTGGCCAGCCGGGGATTGATGGCGGCCATGGCTGCGCGAATTTTCTGTGCGTTTTCCTCGTACATGAGCAGGCTGATAGGCAGGTCACTGCGCTGGCGTCCCACGGCCCGGGCTACCTCAAAGCTGCCAAAATGCGCACCAAAAAGCATGCAGCCCTGACCCGATGCCTCAATCCCCTGGAGCAGCTGCTCGCCATGCACGGTGATATCGAACCAGTATCCCTGATCGTTGAGAAGAAAGACCCGGTCAAGAAGGCAGGAAGCGAAGGTGAGAAAATGCCGAAAAATATCTGTCCACCTTGCCGGCCGGCCCAGCACACGGCTGAGATAGCTCCGCGATGCGGCGGTGGATGCCGGTGATGATAGCAGGAAGTACAGGCAGATTGGATAAAGAAAAATTCTTACCGTACTGCGGCCAAGGCGGAGTGCAAGCCAGACGCAGGCCCGGATCAGCGGTAAAGAACCCCGCTCGGCCCTGGTAGTCCACTCCTGGATCTGGGCGTCACCTTTCATCCGGTTGCCACCACTCCGGTCATGGCAGGTTTTCCGTTGGCAATGCACTCGAAACTCATCCGGTTTTCGCCAGCTGTCTGCCAGCGCAGCTCTATCAGGGTCCCTGGACGGACTGGGCGCAGGAATTTTGCGCTGTGTATGACAGGGGATCCGGCTACCGCCATGGCGGAAAGTACAGAGTCGAGAAGGAGTGCACCAGGAATGATGGGATTTCCCGGAAAGTGCCCAGCCGCGCTGGGATGGTCGGCCGGGATCATGAGGATCCGTGTCTCGAGGCCATTCACACGGTGTCCTCCATCAGCTGAAGAAGATCCGAACGGGGCAGCTTGCCCAGTGCATTGCGGGGCAGGGATTGCACTATCGCAAGCCTGCGTGGGAGAAAGGCCGGGTCAATGCGTTCTCTGAGGGCCTGCAGGACCTCCCCGGTGGAAAGGGCGGGGGCCACCACTATGGCTATCAGGCGCTGGACCAGGCCCACTGTGGTGGTATCGTCAAGCAGAAATACCCCGTCCTCGACCCCGGGAATGGAAAGAAGCTGGCCGTTGAGATAGGGGAGGGAACTGCGTTTACCTGCAATATTTATGAGATCTGCGGCGCGAGCTCCCAGACGGAAATGCCGCGGCCCGGTAATTTCAATAATGTCCTGCAGGGGCGCAACTCCCTCTACTGCAGGACCGCTTGCCCAGTTTCCGGTCCCGTCGTGGTGGATGGCAATACCATCAAACATGTGCCAGTCGCTCTCCTGTGTGGTACGCCGGGTTGCAACCTGTCCGGCTTCGGTACAGCCATAGATTTCCAGCAAGGGGGCATGAAAACAGGATTCAGCTGCCACTGCCAGTGGTCCTGGCAGCGGTGCGGTAGCGGACAGAATAAGATCGACTTTCGGCATTCCTTCCGGTTCTGCCACAAGTGCACGCAGGTGTACCGGCGTTGATACAAGAATGCGCGGGCGGGGTGTGCGTTCCAGTATGGCACGGATGTCGGCAGGGTAGAGCGGAGTTGCGGCTTCCACAGCAAACCCGTGCTGAAGTGCCAGCATAACAATGGATTCGAGCCCGTAGCTGTGCTGGTGGGGAACTGTACCAACAATGGTGGCGCCCTGGAGCTGTGCGGCATTCAGCCGGATTCCGGACATCCGGGCACTGTGCACAAGCGTGGACCAGGACTTGGGTACGGGTTTGGGACGGCCGGTGGAGCCAGAGGTGAACTGGATGGAAGACAGGCGTACGCCCGGTATGGGTGCCGGAGGCCGGGGGTCATGGCCATCAAGATCGTCTGGAAAGACGATGCTGGGGAGTGCTACCGTGTTGCCCGAATCAGTGAGCGCGTAAATATCCGGGTAATCCTCGGCAAGAATGCGCAGGGCTACCGGTACGCTGGCAGACGGCATCAGACTGACCTGTCCACGTGCAAGTGCGGCGGCAAAACCAACGATAAAGTGGTAGCGGTCAGCACACAGGTTAAGGACATGCTGCCGTTCAGGCAGCATGGATGCAAGGGCCGCAACATGCTTCTGGAACTGTGCCATGCTGACCGTATGGATTCCCCGCCGGGCTATGACCTCATGTGCTGCATGGCAGGCAATAGGATAGTGCTGGCCCGCAACAGTGCTCATCTAGCCCCGGGTCCAGCCCGCTGCTGCACCGGTTTCTCGTGTACGGCAGCGGTGATCATGGAAAACACCGCGGACAGGGAGTCGCGGGGAGGGTTCTGAAGACACCGGATCCGGATGGCATATTCGCTGGCAAACATGGTGGCTATCAGCGGAAGATCCAGAATGTTGACGAAGAAGGACCAGACCACCAGGGGCGCGCAACAGAGCAGGGAAACGGAAAGAACAAGCTGCATGGCAAAGAACAGTGTCCAGGCAATGGTGACCTTGCGTGTATAGAGCACGATTTCATCGTCAATTTCACCGTGCAGGCGCCGCACCATAGTGGTGATGATGGGCTCACGACCCCGTCGAAGTGTCAGCCCGAATGTGGCCAGAAGGCTTGCATAGATTCCCCAGTGCATGGCTGCGGCCACAGATACCAGACCAAGTTTGGCCAGCACCCCTGGGGTAAACCGGAAAGCCAGTGGTACAGAGGATGTCAGGACAATGGCAAGATGGAACAGAGCGGGGACGAGAAGGAAACCCAGCAGGGACAGGCCAAATGGACTGGCTGTCGCTGGAGCCCGCATTCAGCTGCTCCGGCTGTCCTGAATAAAACGGCTCAGGCTGCGCAGGGAGCTAAAAATCTGGGTGTTGTTTTCATCGTCGGCCTGAAGCTTTACCCCGTAGCGCTGGGACACGACAAGTGCAATTTCCAGCATGTCTATGGAGTCCAGACCAAGGCCTGTCCCGTAAAGTGGAATTTTCGGATCGATTGTTTCCGCTGGAATATCCATGTTCAGGGTCTCAACGATCAGTCGGGCGAGTTCGGCTTCCTCGGGTAACAGCATGGCGGTGCTGGTACTCATTTCTCACACGATCCAGTCACCTTGTGTGACTCTTTGGGGGGCTGAAAAGCAGACAGGGACAGACAGTTTTTAGGATCAATTTGCACAGGCAACCCTTCCATGAGGCAACTATACCAGATCATCCCCCTGTTGCAACCGGCAGGCGGGTACGGGTCTGGCTAGCTGGGCTTGGTGAAGGCTGTACGGCTGCTGGTGCTGGGGATTATTGTGCTGGAGAACCATGAGGGCGGGAATTTTTCGCCCGTCCCCCACCGAATTCGCTGGCGAAAGCATTTGCCCCAGCTTTCATGGCGTGCCAAGTCAGGATCGCACCATTGGCAATGCCATTTCCAATCTGGGCGGCACCTTGTCCGACACTGTTTGCCCCACTGCTGAACTGCTGTCCTACCGAGCCTGAGCTGCCTGAGGCCTGGCCGAATGCAGGTGATGCCAAGGGCAATGCCGACAGGGTCAAAACGAAAAATAGACTGGGGATCGCTCTCATACGTAAACGATAGCACCTTGCATACGCTTATGCCAGAACTGTCCCGTAACTGCTAGTCAAAAGCGCTTCTGACCAATTTTAAAGGCTTGCTATGGCAAAATGACGCAAATGGCCTTGTTGACCCTGGCATAGGGCAGCAGCACTGAAATTCTGGTTCAAGGCATTCGTCCAGGCCGGATTCCGGTGCATGGGTGCAGGAAGGGTATCCAACCGGTCCTGCCGGACCACAGGTCTTCACCACCATGGAGTGATGCACGAACATGCTATCCGCCGCAGGCAGCACTTGGGGGCCCCTGATCAGGTCGGCAAGAAAGACAATTCCCTGAGGCACGTCATGTGCCAGGAGAAGATCTGTTTCGGCCTGTTCATGGTCCAAATTTTAATCCAAAGAGTGAAGCCTCAACCAAACCGGGAACCTTTCCTCTGGTCAGCCAGCCTTGTTGTGTGATTTCAGGGCCGGCCTGCATACGGCAGAAGAGTGTAATAAAAATAACATAACATACGCTGTTTTTTTCATGCTTATTGTATATCATGGCTTGTCGTAAAAATCCCCCCTGAAACTGGATAATTTTATTTTAAAAACAAGAGGTTATTATGTCAGAAGAGATTCAAGAATGGCCAAGAAGCACACGATGGATACATATGGGGTTTGCTTTGGTGGTGACCTTTCTGCTTCTTAGCGAACTTGATATGAAGGCAATTTGGAAAAAAGTGGGGGAGCTTCCGTTTAGGCATCTGCTATTTCATGCACACATGTGGGTGGGCATGGCTGCAGCGCTAATTGTTTTGGCATTGTGGGTCGAAGTTCTGCGCATCAAAAGTCTGCGCTCACATATTTTCCCATACAGGGGCGAGTATTTGGAAAACATATGCAGAGATATAAAAGGACTGGCAGATGGAAGGCTTCCACCCAGCGGGATGAGGGGTGGTTTGCCAGGAATGATACATGGACTTGGTTTGTTGGCTGTAACTGGCATGGCCGTCCTGGGATTTATAATGTTTTTTCTAATCCCAAATGGTGGGGTATCTGCACCTATAGCCTTTTACCAAATACCAAAGAAACTGCATGATTTTCTATCATCTTTTGTCTGGCTATATTGGTGGGGACATATCGGTATGGCCTTGTTGCATACAATCAAGTCCCCGGCCGTGTTGCGTGTCTTCAGGCCTTAGGAAGATGCCCATAAAGCCAGTGTTTGTTTTGGCCTGAACAGGGGTTCCGGTAATCGGGACCATACATGGGGTTATGGACAGGGACAGTGGAGCAGTCCGTCTTTCTTCTTCCGGAGCAGTGGGTGCCAAATGATTCCTACCTGAACCCCTTCATGGCCGATCTGAATGGTAACTTCAACCCCGATTTTTGACTCCTCCTGTTCCTCCACCCTGCTCAAATATCTGCGCGTGCACTGCTGATACTGTTTGTTGTAGGGTATCTGCTTCTGGCGGCCGTTCATGAAGTAGCCGCTGGACTGCAAAAAGCTGTTCAGACGTTGCTGGTCCATGCCAACGTGATGCAAGCCAGTATGGTGTCGCGACGAGCATTGGTGAACCCAGACCCTATACCCCGCCTACCTTGCAGGACTGGAGGTCCTTTTGCACTACCAGCGAACAAGTGCGCGCATGTATGCCAATCTTGTCGGTCCGCAGTATATTGGGGCCAGCACGGGAACTCCTACCTCCAGCAGCATGCCCTCCTAAATACCGCAATGAATTTCAACCTGTCCCACACCTTCCCGGTTGGCCGTTATGGCATTCGGAATGTCACGCTCAGCCTGACGGGTGTCAATCTTCTCAATTCGGAAGCTTATGTGCTTGAAAAGCAGTTTCTGTACATCAATGGCAACAGTGGCGCCTATCTGGAAGGAGAGCCCATGATGCCAAGATCCTTCTTTGGTACCATGAAAGTGGTGTTCTGATAGCACAACTATTGGTATTTGCGGGGTTTTCACCGTAATTTCACTGATTTTTTGGAGGTTTGCAGCCCTTTTCTGCGGGGTGAGGTTCTGCCTGCAGGAGCGGAAGCCATCCGCCAAGGGAAAACCGTTTTCAGGAACTTCAAGGAGGTGGTAATGAACAAGCGGGGTCTGATATTGCACCTTGCCGAGTCGGTAGAACTGACCCAGGGGAGGGCAGCCGTGTCGATCGAAAGCATCCTTAGCGTGATGTCTGGCGCACTGATGGCGGGCTAACCGGTACGGCTTGCCGGGTTTGGGACCTTTTTTGTGGGAACAAGAGCTGCACGGCGGGGACGGAACCCGGCTACAGGACAGGAGATCCAGATTCCGGAGCGCAGGGTGCCCCGATTCCGGGCGTGCCAGGTTCTGCGATATTCGCTGAATACGGCCACAAGTGGCAGGCGGTACTGAGGCAAGTACTTTCCTCTGGCACGGACCGTGTGGAAGGCCAAAAATAGCGTGTATTACAGCAGTCACATATCATGCGGCAAGCACGGGAATCCTGGAGATGGGGGCTTAAAGTGGGGGAGGCGGATTGTGGCGCCAATGATCCGCATGGAGCTGGGCATTATTATTGGCGGGAGTAACTATGGGCATTATGCAGGCTGCTAAAAATACATGCTTTTCCCCGGCCGGATGAACTAGAGTAATGTCCACTGCCAGCCGACTGGATGCGCCATCCCCGCCCGGATCTCTTCATCCTGCCCAGACACAGTTTATGGTGCTGGGAGCTATTAGTATTTCCCACTTCCTGAACGATAGCATCCAGTCGCTCATGCTCGCCGTCTATCCCCTGTTCAGGGACAGCTTTTCGCTGACTTTTGCGCAGATCGGCCTGATTACCCTAGCGTACCAGCTGACGGCATCTATTATCCAGCCGTTGGTTGGCATTTACACGGACCGGCACCCTTTCCCCTATTCCCTGCCACTTGGAATGGTATCCACGTTTCTGGGGCTCCTACTGCTTTCCATCGCTCCAGACTATCCTGCTGTCCTTGCAGCAGCAGTCCTGGTTGGCCTCGGGTCCTCCATATTCCACCCGGAATCTTCCCGGGTGGCACGGCTGGCGTCGGGAGGGCGCTATGGGCTGGCCCAATCCATATTCCAGGTGGGTGGCAACGCTGGGACAGCCACAGGCCCGCTCCTGGCTGCTCTGGTGGTGATGCCCAATGGCCAGCACAGCCTGTCGTGGTTTTCTCTGGTTACACTGACTGCCATTGCCATCCTGGTATTTGTAGGCCGCTGGTACCAGAACCAGCACCGCAGGCCCAGGAGCACCATGGGGACCACTGCCGTACACCGCGTCGCACCAGCAACCGCCCGCCGTAGCATGGTCGTTCTGGTTCTGCTGATGTTCTCCAAGTTTGTGTACCTGACCAGCATCAGCAGCTACCTCATTTTCTATCTGATGCAACGGTTTGCCATTCCGGTCCGTGAAGCCCAGTTTCACCTGTTCCTTTTTCTGGCAGCAGTAGCGGCTGGCACGCTATTTGGCGGCCCCATTGGAGACCGTATCGGACGGAGGCAGGTCATCTGGGTCTCCATGGCAGGGATCGCTCCCTTTACCTTGGCACTGCCCTACGTTTCCCTGACGACGAGTGCCATCCTTACCATCCTCATTGGATTTCTCCTGGCTTCGGCATTTCCGGCAATGGTTGTGTATGCCCAGGAGCTTTTCCCGGACAGGATTGGCACCATGTCCGGCCTGTTATTTGGACTCGCGTTCGGCATGGGGGGTATTGGGGCAGCGGTTTTGGGTCAGTTTGCCGATTTTTGGGGAATAAATGCTGTATACCAGATATGCTCGTTTCTGCCTCTACTGGGATTTCTCGCCTTTTTTCTGCCAGTTCGACCAGAAAATGCGGGAAGGTAGGTAGGACCTGGCTGCAGGCACGCTTGAGGCACGGATATGAGCTGTCTACCGCGATATGCCTGCCGGAGATGGAAAGTTTCTCATGCACGACAGAACCGCCTGGATGACAGGACTCGCAGAATTCTGAGAAATGAGGAGTCAGGAGTACCAGAAAAAAGTGGTGTACATGCCGGTGACGTCGGAATCAGAATGCGGCGCAGGGGATATTTAGATATTCCTCCCCGAAAAATGCTTTCCCCATCCTGGTGATCGCAGATCGATCAAAAATTGAATGGCTCTTTTAACCCGATCTATCCCGATTTCGGCAAGGGTTTGCAAGGCTAGAACATCTCTGAATCTGGCTGACAGCTGATGTCGATACGAAAACTGTACCCGTGGCGCTCGAACCCGAGTGATTCATAAAACCTATGGGCTCTCTGCCGTTTGATGTTCGATGACAGCATGAGTTTATAGCAAGCCTCTGATTGAGCGATTTTGATGGCATGTTGCATCATAAATTTTCCGATACCCTGACCGTGGTGGGAGGAATCCACCACCACGTCCTCTACAATTGCTGAAGGAGTCCCCTGATGGGCGAGATTATCCATGACCAGCAGCGCAAAACTTCCAACGATCTGCTGCCCTGTGACGGCCACATATAGCCTGTAATTGGGATATCGGCCCATGCGGTCGAATACCCGCTCTGCATCGGCAGCATTTAGGATTTTTCCGTCATCCATGTCCGGCTGGGCATAGAGTCGTAATACACTAGGAAGATCGTTTTTAGTCGCTTGACGCAAGAAGATCTGCATGCCTTATTCCTGAAAAAAGACGAGTTATCAGATTATGACTATCTGCCGAGAATTATGCCAAATTTATGAGGGGCAAGATTTTTGGACTTGTTGGCAGAAACAGCACTATTACCTGCCCATCTTGATGCCTTACAAACAGGAGAAAGATGTGGCATTTATTAGCATGGGTGAAGTAGGCAGGTATTGAAGGCAGACAAAATCCTGGCACTGAACCGCCCCGGTTTTCGCGGAGGCTGTTTGGTTAAAGTTAATCGGCAACGGAGGTTGGTTGCCTGAGTTGCCGGTAGCAGTTTGCCCCAGCTTCTGCGTGCGGGATATAGCCCAAGGATTCCATCAGACGTTGATTGTTGAACCATGACATCCATTCAAGGGTGGCCCATTCGACCGCATCGGCGGATTTCCAGGGGCCTCGCTGATGGGTGACTTCGGCCCTGTATAGACCGCTGACCGTCTCGGCAGCGCGCTCACTGGTGATTCCCGTTGCAATTTGTACCCAAAACTGCCGCTCAACCTCACGCCGAAGTGAAGGCGCCCCTGGCGAGCGCATTGCTTCTCGCCCCGTCAACTTCTGTATCCATCCCGCAGGCCGTCCCATAAACACCTCCATGATTGATGGTGTTGCGACGACCTGTTGAATCCGTCTTGTGATCCCCTGTCTGAGTGATGGATCAGGGCCTGATCGCTCAAAACCCGGGCGGTTCACCTCTGCGGCAGCCATTCCCTATTGGGGTAAGCCAATCTGGTTGCGGATCATCTAACCCGAAATTGCCACAGGGAAGCGACTCACAGCAGAATTTGGCGTATTTCCTTGATGTGCTAAACGATCGGGTTCTTATCCTA
Organism: Acidithiobacillus sp.; assembly: GCA_027365525.1. GTDB lineage: Bacteria > Pseudomonadota > Gammaproteobacteria > Acidithiobacillales > Acidithiobacillaceae > Igneacidithiobacillus. Next base: position 23,743 of record DAHXMJ010000001.1, on the reverse strand, counting down.
TCTGAGACCATGTCATTCCTTTTTTCCACACCCTGCCTCATTCAGGCAGCTGTCTGCAGGAAATAAACAGTGTTGCGCTTGATCTGCATCTTAAGCATTTTGGGCAGCCGAAATTCTTTCTACATGGCATGCAAGTTGCTGAAGCACTTCACACGCTGGCGGAAGTGGGCGAATATTGGGGATATCAATTTTCATGAGGAACGCTAGATGACCTATGCCTTGGCCATCCATGTGGAGGATGGACTGGTTTTCTGTTCCGACTCACGTACCAGTGCAGGTACCGACCATATTAATGTCTACTCTAAAATGCATACGTTTGTCTGTCCGGGGAAACGGTTTTTCTGCCTTCTTTCATCTGGCAACCTCGCCACTACCCAGGCCGTACTGCAGCGGCTGCGCCAGGATACCGCGCAGCCTGGAAGACTAAGCTTGTGGACGGTACCCACCCTGGTGGCAGCTGCAGACTATATCGGGATGATCAGTGCAGATATCCAGCGAAACCAGTCCAGCCGGGATGCCGCCAGTACGGTTTTTGAGGCCACATTTATTCTCGGAGGACAGATTCAGGGAGAGGTTCCAGGCATCTATCTGGTCTATCCCCAAGGAAACTATATCCATGAATCGGCAGAACATCCTTTCCTGCAGGTCGGCGAAATAAAGTATGGAAAGCCAATTCTGGACCGGGTGGTGCATTCTGCACTTCCCCTGGAAAAGGCTGGGCGATGTGCCCTGGTCTCCATGAACTCCACCATCCGGAGCAACCTGATGGTAGGTGCTCCAATAGAGCTGCTGTTCTACAGGAACGGGAGTCTTGAGCCGGGAGAGTATCTGAATCTTGCGGATGATGATCCTTTCTACCGGTCTGTGGCCGATTCCTGGAGCCAGGGACTTGCCGTTGCCATGGATGCTCTCCCAGTGTTTCCCTGGGAATAAATATCTCGAAAGTCTGACATATTTTCTCTAGCAGTACCCGCACCTTTTTAGTGCTAAATGCACTATTATAGTGCATAAATATTGTTGTATATCTATTTCTGACGATGATTCCGCCAATTCTTCCTGGCATACACCTTGCTGAAACCCTTCTGGGTGTCAGGGCGTTTCATAAAGAAAAGCCCTGCAATTGCGGGATATCGGGAGAAACGGGAATGGCAGGACTGAGGAATCTCTATTATCAGGCCAGCACGGCCTACGACGAACTGATTCAGCCTAATGGCCAGGTACGCCCTGCTGCTGCTTCCCTTCTTGAGCATCTCGACTCGCTGGGACCGGAAAACCTCAGGGCACGCCGCCAGGCAGCAGAAGCCGCCATTCTTGCCATGGGGATTACCTTCACGGTGTACAACGAAGCAGGCAATATCGACCGTGCCTGGCCTTTTGACATTGTGCCCAGGACCATGCCCCGCTCCGAGTGGGTACGCATTGACGCAGGACTCCGCCAGCGGCTGCAGGCGTTAAACCTTTTTATTGATGACCTTTACCACGGCCAGCGCATCGTTGCAGATGGCGTTTTTCCAGAAGAGGTCCTGGCTGGATCCAACCTGCGGGATGCCTGCCGGGGGATTCATCCACCCCACAGTGTATGGGCCAGCATCTGTGGTACAGACCTGGTCCGGGATGCAGATGGTACTGTCTATGTGCTGGAAGATAACCTGAGAGTGCCATCCGGGGTGTCCTACATGCTGGAAAACCGGGAAATCATGAAGCGTCTGTTCCCGGAAATTTTCGCCCACTGCCAGATTTTGCCTGTAGACGACTATCCAGCAAGGCTCCATGAAACTCTTGCCGCGCTTTCCCCCCGGGAAGGAGATAATCCTGTCATTGCAGTCCTGACACCGGGGATCTACAACTCCGCCTATTTCGAACACAGCTATCTGGCACAGCAGATGGGAGCATGGCTTGCAGAAGGACCAGATTTCTGTGTGGAGGACGATTATGTCTACCTGCGAACCATTGCTGGCCTGAAACGGGTAGATGTCATCTACCGCCGGATAGACGACGATTTTCTGGATCCCGAAGTCTTCCGTGAGGATTCCGTTCTAGGCATTCCTGGACTGATGCGGGCCTGGCGGCGTGGACGTGTAGCCATTGCCAATGCTCCCGGTACAGGTGTAGCTGATGACAAGGTTGTTTACTCTTTTGTGCCCGACATAATCCGCTATTACCTGGATACGGAACCACTGCTTCCCAATGTGCCCACCTATCTCTGTATGCGTGAAAAAGACCGGGAGTATGTCCTGGCCCATCTCCATGAACTGGTGGTCAAACCAGCCAATGAATCCGGGGGATATGGAATGCTGATCGGGCCCAGGGCTACTGTGGCGGACCGGGAACACTTTTCCATGCTGATCCGGAGCAACCCCCGCAACTATATTGCCCAGCCGGTGCTCAATCTCTCCACGGCGCCTACATTCATGGGGGATTCGCTGGAACCTCGCCACCTGGATCTGCGACCGTTTATCCTGCAGGGGAAAAAAATTCATGTAACTACAGGAGGGTTAACGCGAGTGGCCATGCATGCCGGATCCCTGGTGGTAAACAGTTCCCAGGGAGGGGGCAGCAAAGATACGTGGATTGTCGAGGAGGAGCCGGCATGCTCTCCAGAGTAGCGGAAAACCTGTACTGGATGGCCCGCTATCTGGAGCGTGCCGAGGATATGGGTCGCCTGATCAATTCCACCACGCTTCTGCTGCTGGATCTCCCGCACGGAACCAGGTTCGGGTGGGACCTGCTGCTCCAGGTAACCGGTGAGGGCGGGTATTACCAGACCCACTATGGTAAACCCTCCGAAGAGCACATCATGCGGTTTCTGATAGCGGACAGAAGGCATCCCAGTTCCATCGTGGCGGCCATACACCAGGCCCGGGAGAACTGCCGTGTTTTCCGGAACCTGCTACCAGGAGAATTCTGGGAAAGGATCAATTCCCTCTATCTCTTTGTGCAGGAAGGTGTTGAACAGCAGGCTGTGCTGGACCGGCGGGAGCGGCTTTCCTTTCTGAACGAGGTCATTTCCCGCCGCCATGCTCTGGTGGGTCTTCTGGTGGGCAGCATGAGCCAGAATCACGCCTACCAGTTCATCAAGCTGGGGCGCAACATCGAGCGTGCCGACATGACCAGCCGAATCGTGGATGTAACCACCGCCGTGATCATGCCGAGCGATCCCAGTCTTCATGATGCGGTCATCCAGTCCGTCTGGGTAGGAGTCCTACGTGCCATGAGCGCACTCGAGATGTACAGGCACCATGTCGAAGTCCAGATCCGCCCGGACCGCGTAGTGGATTTTCTGCTGCGGGACAGCAAGTTTCCACGTAGCATCCACAGCTGTTTCGCAGATATGGAAATGGCCCTGTCCTATCTGCCCAATTCAGCCATGCCGGCCGAAACCCTGGGCCACATCCGGCTGCGCCTGGAAAGGATGCAGCTGCAGGGACTGCATCCGAGTCTTTTACATGAATATCTGGACCAGACCCAGAAAAATCTGGCCGTGCTCCATCATAGCATTGAGAGCACCTATTTCCATTTCCGGGAAACAGGCCTGTGGGGGGAGGCGGTACTGCCGGAGACCATCGGTGCCTCGCAGTCCTGAATGCTTTCCGTACCGGGGAGTGCGCCTGGCCCGGAAATTCCCCGAAAGCATGACATCTATCATCTATCCACGTTAATCCGCCATTTTCCTGCTGTCAGGAAGTGGCGCCTATCCCCACTGGCCGGACTGTTCCTGGATTTCCTTCTGCGGAAGCGAAAAGGGATGCCTGCTGCTGCGCTGCCTCTGTTCCAGAAGCAGAATTTCTGCACGGACCCCGAGATAAACGTACAGGCCCAAAGCCACCACTAGTCCTGCAGCCGCTACCAGAATGAGAACTGCAAGCCAGAGTTCCCCTGGAGCATTCAGGGCAAATTTGAACACCAGCATCAGCCCTTCAATGGACACAGCAATGGAAATGGCCGCAATAAACCTGGTAAGTGTGCGGCGGGTGCTGCTGTGCCGGCGGATATCCTTGCGCAGCAGAACTTCTTCTTCAAAGATTGTCTTGGCCAAATCGAATACTGCCAGAGCCAGGGTAAAAAAGATGGTGGCCTGGAAAGGGGCGTCAAAATCCTGAAGTGGCTGGGTCATACGCCAGATGTCGTGCACTGCAAGAAAGCCCCTCATTCCGAGAGAGACGCTGACCAGAAGGAGGCCTGCAGAAAAAAGCAGGTAGAAGAATTTGAAAGCTGGTTCAACGCTGCGCCGTGTATCGTCTTCTTCGAGAAGGGCCAGTGCCCTCTCCAGCTCGCAGTCTGCTACCACCATTCCCATAAACTGGCCGTCTTCCATGCGTACTGGAGCAGCAATGGTAATGCAGAGCCGTCCATTGGTAAGAGAGAGGTAAGGATCTGTCAGAATGGGAGTAGTGGCCTCACGTGCCAGCCGGTAATAGGGACGATGGCGGCGGTCCGTGTCCGCACCTCCACGTTCCCGGGAAAGGCGCCTTGCAGCAACGTTGTCGCCTACCTGGACGCCATGGGCATCCAGAAGATAAGCAAGGTCGAGAAAAGAGTATCGGTGGATGAGTGCTGCAAGTATCCTCCGCTGTCCTGCCGGATCCTGCTCAAAGATGGCCGGGCTGGCTACGGTTTCCACCATACCTCCCAGAAGGGTCAGCAGGTCAGCGCGCATTTCATGAAAATGTTCGAATCGGTTCATTGCACGTTTCTCCGAATTGCTGCCATTAAGATAGTGAGCAATTTTTGGGCCACACATGGGCTGTTTTTCGTTGAAAAGTTTTCATGCATTTAGGTGTGAAAAAGGAGCGTACGGGAGAAACTGGTCTCTAAGGGCATCAACCCCATAATCCTGGAAACTGGCAGGCATTGTGGGTTCTGGCATGCTGAAAAATAGGGAAGGGGATGCTCATGGTGTCCGAAGCTGGAGATTCTGGCCTGCATCATTCCGGAAAATCCGGCAGCCATCATAACAGTGGAGGCTAGCAGGCTCGGGCATGAAACTGATGACAGCGGCACAGCTTTAGGCAGCGGTCCATGCGTACGGAGAAGACGGGAAATTGCTCGCAGCAGGATATTGTGCAGCTACGGTATTGGGGTGGTAATAGTAGATCCGGCAGGCTTGGAAAGGGGGATGGTGACAGTGACAGTCGCTGGTCGTCCGAATCTGCAGTCAGGCTGGGATATCTCGTCCAGGAGAATGCCAGGTACTTTCTCCGGCCAGCATCACGGGAGATCTCCCGGACTAGGAGAGGACCTGCGAGGAAGACAAAGCGTTGTCCTGCCAGTGAAGTCAGAGCAGGGCCTTGGATGTCACAATCATGTTTCGAAGATCCCAGCCCAGTTCCTGCAGGCTCAGTGCATGGAAGAGACATGCTGTTGACTAAGATGATATTAAGATATTATACTACTTAAACCCTGTTCAAAGATGTTCTCTTTGTACTCCTTCTGGCCGGAAAATCCGGCCTTTTTTATTTTCGGAGTCTGGACAATAGAAAGGGGTTTTGACCTGCGGAACTGGCAGATTGCACGATGGAATTGCAACTTGGGAAAAGCGCGCTAGACTTACATATCAGACTGTATTTCCGCTGGATTTCCCGTTCATCCGACAGCACTCCGTGCTCCGGAGATTCCTGTTCATGCTAGGAGGAAGGCTATGCGCAGCTTACTGTTCACAATGGCTTTTATGATCCCGCTTGCAGGTTTGTCAGGTGCTGCGGCAGCAGCCGCTTCTGGACCGCTCACCATTCACCTCAAGGCCCAAAACCGCTCCGGAGAGAATGGTACGGCCACGCTGGTCCCCGAGGGTACCAGGACCAAGGTGATTATCCGCCTTGCCCACGCACCGGCAGGGATCGTCCAGCCAGCACATATCCATCCAGGAACCTGTATCCATCTCAACCCCCATCCAAAATGGCTGCTTGCGAATGTCGTAAATGGCAAATCTGAGACCATTGTTCCGGTCCCCCTGTCTACCATTCAGAATGGGACTTATGCTATCAATGTGCACAAGAGCAAAAAACAGATGGGGATATCTGTCTCCTGCGGCAACATTCCCGGAATGCATACCATGCGTAAGGCCAGCAAAGAGGGCTATTAGTACCCTGTAAACAGGCCTCTATTCGCGCATTCCGGTCCCTGCTGCCTGTAATGAAAGCCCCTTTTGTCCTTACTTCTGTGGGGATGACCGCATTGGCATGGCAGATAGGTACCGCTCCGTCCCCTGTGCCAGCGTTTGTCCGTCTGGCTGGGCGTACCAGACATGTGCTCATCATTGGTATTACAATGATTGGCCCTGCTGCCGAAATCTGCCGCTTTTTTGTGCAGTAAGGTTTACGGGAAGCACCAAGGGGCAGCTATAGGGTTGTGGGACCTGCCTGAAATCCGGCTGTGGCCATTCGCCAGAATCTGCTGCATGAATAGTGCAGTAGTATACCCTGCAACTACGCATACCGTGTGAGGCCATGTTCATGGTTACTCAGGGAATGGACTGCTAAAAGACCATTTCTTGACGGTTTTTGTCTCGTTGATAGGACCAAAGAGCTCGGATTCTTGGAAGTGCGACCTGCAGGGACACAGGACTGGCCTGGAAAATACCTGTGCGGGGGAACGTTGGTCCGGGATCCCTGGCAGCCGGTCGGGAAGAAAATACGGGCACGGTTCCAGCAGTCGTGGAGGCTTTATGCGCTTTCGGAGGAAGCAGCCCGGCACGGTTCCGTGTGCTTGGCCAGGATGAGATTTTTGCCGCATGGGAAGAGCGGGGCAGCAAAATCAGGGGCTGGCATCTCTGGGGATGGCTGGCCGCCAGGAGGCGGCCAGAATGCCTGACAATTGCTGGTTGTGGACTAGAAGTGGTAGGCCATACCGACCAGCCCCCGGATTTCATTGGAAGGAGAGTCGTAGCTCACTTGGTAGTGATCATAGGCTACGCCAGCGAACGCGCTGAATTGGCTGGTGAAAGCGTAAACAGCACGGGCTCCAATCTGCAGGTCATCGGCAGATGGCGCGTTGATGACATTGAAACCTGAGGCCGAAGCACTCGAACCTACCCCGGCAAGATAGCCGAGATGGCCGGTGAAATCCAGGGGGCCACCCAGATTTGTGGTAGCCTCAACACCACCCCCTATGGCATTGTTCTGGTAGCTTTCATGGCCAAGATTTCCATTCAGGTCTGTCCGGAAATTGGCATACTGGTAGGCGAGGTAGGGACCTACCGCGACCTCAGGGGTTACCGCGAACAGTTTGCCAAGACGCAGGTTGAACTGCATGGAATAGCCGCTTGGATAGGCTCCGCCGATTGGGGCACCGGCGGCGTAGTTGAACCCCAAATGGGCAGTCCAGAGCTGGCTGTTGACACCCGTGGCGAAAATGCCCACACCTCCGACCGTATTCCCCCCGGAAATCGAAGCGGAAGAGGGGGTGCTCACGATCTGGCCATAAATGCCAATCAGATTTTGGGCTTCTCCATACTCTGCGCCAAGCGCAAGAGAGGGAAGGGTGGAAAGCAGGAAAATCGCAGCGATTCTTTTCATCGTGTTTGTCCTTAGTTTTGCCGTCTGACATAGTCTTAAAGTGATTGGCAGAGAAATTTTTCCCTTAACCGTCCCGGTGCCTTTCCAGGATGTAGGCCGCCCGCACGGAAATATTAGAACATTTTGCGCAAATGGTGTCCTTCCTGCCATTTCCGGATGGCAGGAATGGTAGATCTTGCAACAAGATGTTCCGCATATGCAACGAGGAAAAGGGAGTAAATGCCCGTAACTTGACAAAACTGGACGGCCCTGACCCTTGCCTGCTGGCGCCGCTGGGCCGGACATGTCTATATGTTACCGCCCCCGCGACGGAATACCCGATCCACACGTGCCTGGTCCCTGGGCTTGATAACCAGCCGGTCGATATTGACGTGCCCGGGCAGGGAAACCACCCAGCGGATGGCTTCCGCGATATCTTCTGCCACCAGTGGTTCCATGCCAGCGTACACTGCCCCAGCTGCATTGGTATCGCCATTAAAGCGTACGAGCGAAAATTCGGTTTCCACCATTCCTGGATCAATGCTAGTGACCCGGACCGGTAGGCCCAGCCACTCCAGTCGCATGGTTTCTGTCAGGGCCCGGACAGCATGCTTGCAGGCGGTATATCCGGCTCCGCCGGCATAGGTTTCCTCTCCGGCCACGGAGCCGATGTTGATCACCGTCGCCAGTGGCGCAGCGAGCAGATGCTCCCACAAGGCCTTTGTCACACGGGCCAGGCCCAAAACATTGGTCTGGTACATCTGCAGCCATTTCGACTCATCCAGCCCGACAAGCGGCTCCTTTCCGAGGGCCCCACCGGCGTTATTGACCAGTACATCCACCGGACCAGAGATCTCCCGGGCGAATGCGGCGACCGATTCTGCGGAACAGACGTCCAGTGGTAGGGCAGTTCCGCTGCAGCGGGCGGCAACTTGCTCCAGACGGCTTGTACGCCTGGCCCCCAGAATGACACGGTATCCCTCTCTGGCCAGTAGCAGTGCAGCAGCCTCCCCGATCCCGGCAGAGGCACCAGTGATGACAGCGGTTTTCATCAAGATTCTCCTGCATTCCGCAGCAGAAGAACCGGATTTCCCCTGTCCTTCTGTCCAGCCGTCCTGTTCCGGTATTATCCCCCTCATTACCAGTGGTGGCATAGCGGCGGGACATGCCACCCAGGATTCCATCAGGGGTCTAGATGTTAAACCATTCAGCCACAATGGTGCTGCTGCACCTGATCAATCTGGTCGGAATCTTCGTTTTCGCTGTAAGCGGTGCCATGCGGGGAGTCCGTAGCCAGATGGACATTTTTGGCATTCTTGTGCTGGCGGTTGTTACGGCAGTATCCGGAGGAATTCTCCGGGATCTTCTCATCGGCGCCATCCCACCGGAATCCATTTCCGACTGGCATGGTATCGCTATCGCCGTTTTTGCAGGGCTGGTCGTATTTTTTTTCCACCGCATGTTTGAACAGCTTCAGCACCCGGTGCTCCTTTTTGATGCTGCAGGCCTTGGCGTATTTTCTGCTACGGGTGCCCAAAAAGCCCTGGCCTTCGGACTTCCCCCACTCATGGCGGCCGTTCTGGGCATGATCAGTGGGATTGGAGGTGGCATAGTGCGCGACATCCTGACCGCCCAGGTTCCTATAGTCCTGCGCTCGGAAATCTATGCTTCTGCAGCCTTTCTTGGAGCCCTGCTGGTTCTGGCCGGGGACTACCTTTATTTTCCCCCCATCGAGAGCATTATCGCTGGAGCCAGCCTGACCTTTTTTCTCCGAACTATGGCCCTTTACCGCCACTGGAGCCTGCCCCGCCCCCGCTGAACTGGCCTGTTCCAGAAGATCATGGGGGCGCGGGTTTCCTTCCCGTGCTTGCCATTTTTCCAGATACTGTATAAAAATACAGTATCTGGGGTGGCGGGGAAAAATTGGATGGAAGAGCTCAGTCCGAGACAGAGAGAAATTTTCTTGTGGGTCCGTGAGCGCATCGTGGCGACTGGATTTCCCCCTACCCGTGCGGAACTGCAGGCAGCATTTGGCTTCCGGTCGCCCAATGCTGCGGAGAGCCATTTGCGTACCCTGGCCCGCAAGGGATATCTGTCCCTGCAGGGAGGTACGGCCCGTGGCATACGGCTGGCTGCTGGAAAGGGTGAGGCGGCTGGATTGCCAGTCATTGGCCGGGTAGCTGCGGGACAGCCCATCCTGGCGGAAAGTGTAGCGGAAGGATTCCTGCCTATAGACCGCGGGCTGTTTGCAGGAGCGGACTATCTCCTGCGGGTGCAGGGAATGAGCATGCGTGATGCAGGGATACTGGAGGGTGACCTGCTGGCTGTTTCTCAAAGGAAGGATCCGCGCAGCGGCCAGATCGTTGTGGCACGGGTAGACAATGAAATGACCGTGAAGCGGTGGTACCAGGAGGGGCACCAGGTCATTCTGATGCCCGAAAATCCGGATTTTGCGCCTATTACGGTAGACCTGCGCACCCAATCCCTTGCGGTTGAGGGCATTGTTGTTGGACTTCTGCGTAGGGGAGAGTTCCTGTGATCCACGCCAGACAGGTGTTTACCTCTGTTCCTTCCCGGAAAAGGCCCTTCAGCAGCCGTGTGGAGGATGCGGTCCGATCCCGCCAGCAGCCAGAGTCCAGCCGGCCCATGGACGGCGGGAATGCCGGAATCATTACCGAATTTCACCTGCCAGAAGGGGCGAGCGATATTCCCCGCCTTGTGCTACCCGCCATGGCCAGACTCAGTCAGCAGGAATCCCGCTGGATTCTCTGGGTTTTCCCACCCCGCATTCCCATAGCTCCGGTTCTGGCCACCGCAGGCATCCATCCGGGCCGCATGCTTGTGGTGCGACCGCGCAGGTGCGGGGACCCGCTTCCTGTTCTGGAATCGGCACTGCGAGCCGGAAACTGCAGCATGGTCCTGGCGTGGACCCCGGTGATGGACGAAACATCCTTGTCCCAGCTGCGCGAGGCGGCGGAAGAGGGAAATACCCTGGGGGTTCTTTTTTCCACCGCAAAGCCAGACAGTGGTGCTGGACTACAGTCTACCCTGCCTGCTCCTCGGGAAGCCCTGATTTTGGGCGGGCAGCAGCGGACATTTCGGATCAGGGCAGACCAGGAAAATATCCGCCAGCTGGCCTTGGCCCTCTAGTACCAGCTCGGATCTTCCCGGACCCTGCCTGACCTGATCCGTGTCCGCAGGCTGCCGCCTAGGGCCTGTTCCTTTTTGTATCCTGTGCAGGATCAAACGGATATTTTCGTCACGCTTTTTTATGGAAATAATTGTTAAAAAATTAATTACGGAAATTTCCCGGAAGGGCGCGGTTATGAAAAATTTTACATTTTCTTATTAACACGATTAATTTTTGAAATATAACCCATCAATTTGACCAAAGAAAAAAGTTATGCCACCATGAATACTAAGAAAAAATGTTCATGGAACTGGGATTATGAAAAAGCGGAAAAACGCGGAAAGCGCTCTCCGTCTGCGCCGCGATGGTAGCCTTCCTAGTCTTCTAATGGCCTGTGTTGGTGCTTCTATTGGTTCCGGATGGCTGTTTTGCCCCTTCTATGCAGCACAGATGGCGGGACCCTATGCGATCGGATCATGGATCATCGGAATTGTGGCCATTCTTCTTTTGTCCGTGGTTTTTGCTGAACTGGGTCCGCTCATTCCGAAAGCCGGGGCTGTGGTTCATCTGGCCAATGTTGGAAACGGGCCGATCGTGGGAAATCTGTGGAGCTGGGTACTGTTTCTTTCCTATGCCACCATCGCTCCCATTGAGGTTACTGCCATGCTTACGTATGCCAACAACTACATTCCGATTTTTCTGATTCCACATACAAATGTTGTGAGTACAGAAGGTTTCTGGATATCCGTTCTGGTACTGGCTTTTTTTATCGTGCTAAATTTTATGACCGTGCTGTGGATCTTCCGGATCAACAGCGGGGCAACACTGTGGAAAATTTTTGTACCTATGTTAACCGCAGGAGTTCTTCTGGTTTCAGGCTTCCATCCGGGAAATTTCCGGACGGGGCTATCCCACGTCCCGGCGAGCTTCCCAGGAATGTTTGCTGCCGTTGCCACCAGCGGCGTGATCTTCAGTCTCCTAGGATTCCGTCATGCCATTGATCTTGCTGGAGAAAGCCGGAATCCTCGCCGTGACATTCCATTGGCAACCATCGGTTCAGTCCTGATTGCCGGTGCCATCTACCTGATCCTGCAGGTCGCTTTCATTGGTGCTGTAAGCCCTGCAGATCTTGCTCATACTGGCTGGGCACACCTGAGCTTTCCGGGCATCAACGGACCCTTTGCCGCTCTGGCTGCTGCTGTGGGGGCTGCATGGCTTTCGGTAGTTTTGTACCTGGATGCCTTCATTTCCCCGGCAGGAGCAGCTTTGATCTATACTGCTACCGGAGCCCGCGTAACCCTGGCTACCGCCGGTACGGGTGCCTTTCCCAAAATCCTTGCGCGGGTCAACCGGTTTGGTGTGCCCTGGGCAGGACTGATACTTCTCTATCTGACAGGCGTGCTGGTTTTCCTGCCCTTTCCGTCCTGGCAGAAAATGGTGGGCTACATTGCTTCCATGACCGTACTCTCATATATCATCGGTCCTGTGGCCCTGATCCAGCTGCGGAAAGCCATGCCCACATTGGAACGCCCCTTTACCCTTCCCATGGCCGGGGCCGTCGCCCCGGCGGCATTCGTGTCCGGAAGTTGGATCATCTTCTGGTCCGGAGTCGCCACGTTGAATTTTATGTTTGGCACGCTCTTTGCCATCCTCTGCTTGTATGCCCTGTGGGGAATCATACGCCGGGAGCCGCTGCGTAGCATGGGATGGCAGTACATGTGGTGGATCATTCCCTATTTCCTCGTCCTCTGGATCGCGGCTTGGCTTGGTCCGGGGAAATTCGGTGGCCTGGGCATCATTACCCTTCCTGATGGAATGGTGCTGGTGGCTCTCGCGGGTCTTTTGATTTTCCGTTGGGCCGTCCGCAGCTCGGTTTCGGACGACAGCATACGGATGTATATGCGCAGCCTGCGCAGTTCGGAAGCCGGTGCTCCATGAGGAGTATGATGGGGAGATCCTGCAGCGCGCAGGTTCGCAGACGGCCCCGGGAGGAGATGCAGCGTAGTGCCCGGAGATGGGTGGTCAAGGTTGGCAGCAGCCTCCTGATGAACCGCGAAGGCGGTCTGCACCACGAGCGGATGGCCGACTTGCTGGGACAGATCCTTCTTCTGCACGCGCAGGGAATCCAGATTATTCTCGTCTCCTCTGGCGCTGTAGGGATAGGAGAAAAACGTCTTGGATGGGACCAGCGGCCTGTTGATCTCGCCTCGCGCCAAGCTGCCGCCAGTGTCGGACAGGCGGCGTTGATGCACAGCTATGAGCAGATTCTCCAAGAGATTTCCGGGGCTGGCAGCCCGGCACTGCACTGTGGCCAAGTCCTGCTGACACATGAGGAGCTCTGCAACCGCAGCCGGTATCTCAATGTGCGCAGCACCCTGGGTACACTTCTGGATCACGGCGTGCTGCCCATCGTCAATGAAAACGATGCCATTTCCTACCGTCCCATCCAGCTGGGAGACAACGATACCCTGGCAGCGCTCGTCAGCAATCTTTGGGATGCGGATCTCATGGTACTCCTGACTGACCAGGAGGGCTTCTATGATGCGGACCCTCGCGAGAATCCGGACGCACGGCTGCTCAGCGAAGTCATGGCGGGGGATCCACGGATGGAGGCCATGGCCGGCTCCGGCGGTTCTGCAGTGGGGACCGGAGGCATGCTTGCCAAGGTCCGGGCAGCTGCACGGGCGACGCGTTCCGGTACCTCTACCGTTATTGCCAGCGGGCACAGGAAAGGGGTCCTGCTGCAGCTGGCTGCCGGAGAGCCGGCGGGCACCTTCCTGCATGCTCGTTTCCAGCCGCTTGCCGCGCGCAAGCGATGGCTTTCTGACCATCTGCGTGTAAAGGGTACGCTGCACATCGACAGTGGAGCCGAAATTGCCCTGCTGGAGCAGGGAGCCAGTCTGTTGCGCGTGGGTGTTGTCGGCCAGGAGGGCAACTTCCGCCGTGGTGATCTGGTCAGCTGTCAGGGGCCGAAAGGAGAGGAAATTGCCCGGGGACTGGTCAATCTCGATGCCGAAGTGCTCCAGCGCTGTCGGGGGAAACGGTCGGAAGAACTGGACGGAGATCCAGGATGTTTGGAGGGAACAGTCATACACCGGGACAATCTTGTGCTTACTCCCAAACCGCTGTCTGAGCCCGGGAAGGGAACTCCGGAGGAAAAACCTTTCTTAGGCCGACCTCAGGAAGACTGGTAAATCAGCATCCCGACCTGACTGTCCTGTCACGCTGGGGGTTGGTCCAGTTCCAGCCAATGGTGCACCGCATCCGAATTTTTCTCCATAGATTTTGGGGACGGGAGCGCTGGGAGTGAAGTCCCGGCGCCTGAAGCCAGAAGACGCTCCTGCTGATCCATGCCCGAATGGTTCTGACCTGCCCCCATATCGTGGGTCCGGTGCCAAAAGTGACATCATTGTGGCCGATTTGGCAGAGATGGAACCACTCTGTCAATTGCCATTGGCTACCCCACGCTCTGATTGAAACAGGAACAGCCCAATGCCCACAAACGATCTCCTTGAGCGCAATCGCCTGATCCTCTGTCACTTCGACAGTTACAGTACCGACTTGCGCTTCGTTCGCATCAACAGCACAGTGCTGTTGCCAGCACCACTCCCGGAAAACGCCCAGATGTGCGCGGCACCAACAGGGACTGGTGACTTGCCTGCAGAAGTACTGCAAGCAGCGTTAGAGAAATTGGGCATGGATTCCAGCCAAGTGGTACTGGATGATGCTTTCCAGGCCTGGCTGTCTGCTGACACTACTTCGGTTCAGGTCCACTTGGCCCGCTTCACGACATTTGAGGCACCACACGATGCGGTTGCTCACCATGGCGGTGTTTTTAAGCCCATCAGCGAGTTGCGAGGCCTGCCGATGGCGGAGCTGATACTGCTCCGCCAGGTCTTCACCCTGATTATGGGTGCCTAAGAGCAGTCATCTACTGCGACAGGAATCCCTATAGTCCCGGAACTCTCCGGGAACTGGCAGAAAGGATGGTGGCCATTTTCCCGGGGCAGGGCTGTCTGGCACAAAAGGAGGCCAGAAATGGGTGTCCTGTAGTGTAGGGATCCCGGGTTCATCAGGGAAAACCAGTGGCATTCTGGAATACGGTAAAGAAAGTCGGAACCCTTTCCGGTCATTTCCCGCCGTCTGCCGGTGCTGTGAACTGCTCCTGTCCAAAAAGATGGACATCCTGCTGCTGGTGGGCCAGGCGGAGGCCTTTCCGGAACAGGGCTTCCACGGCCATCGCGCGCAGCTCGGTCTGCACGTTGTAACTGCTGTTACAGTCCGGAATATAGACCCGCAGGTAAAAAACCAGGGCGTTTTCCGTTACATCCAGAAGCAGTGCCGCGGGAGGGAGGCCACGGGGATCGTCCTTGAGTACTCCAGGGTGCTGCTGCCCCACTGTTTCTAGGATGTTCCGGACCGCATCAATGTCGGCAGAGTGTGCGAGCCTGAAAGGGATCATGAGCCGCAGTACCGTGCTGGAATACATCCAGTTTGTAACCTGTCCCGAAATGAGTTCGGAATTGGGGACAAAAACCTCCGTATGGTCGAAGGTCTGGATGAGGGTATAGCGGATGCCCAACCTCTGGACATACCCTTCTGCGCTCCCAACCCGGATCCAGTCCCCGACGCGGATTGGTCTTTCCAGCAGCAGAATGATTCCGGAAACAAAATTGTTGACAATATTCTGGAGACCGAAACCAATCCCTACCGAAAGAGCTCCAGCGACAATTGCGAGATTCTGGAGCGCCACCCCGGCGGTGGAGAGTGCCACGATGAATGCGATGGCAAATCCGAGATAGCGCAGGATCGCCAGCACTGAATGGCGTGATCCGGTATCCATGTGTGCAAGGAAAAAGGAATCGCTGGACAGCCTGCTCTGAATCCAGTTGTTCAGGTTGACCAGGACGACCATGAGGGTCAGGGCAATGATCCACCGGGCCGGCTGGATCCTGAACCCTCCGATGCTGTAGCCACCGGCCATGTCCTGCCAGAGCAGATGAAAAAAGCTTTGCGGTACCCCCCAGACCATGAACAGGATGAGGATGGCCGCCAGCCAGACCAGCATATGGGAGAGAATCCGGATCCAGTGCAGCCAGGGAACCACTTCCATTGCTGCAAGGCCAAACCCCTGAAGGATGCCATCCAGCAGTACTGGCTTCCTGGCAGTGTCACCGTAGCCCAGAGTCTGGATCATCCAGCTGGAAAACTGCGCTGCCAGAAGGACCAGGAGCGTGACCGTTCCTCCGGTGAACAGGTAGTCCGCGAGATTGCCATAGCCGGCCAGGTCAAGGCCTGGAACCCCAACCGCCCAGGCCACAGCTACCAGCTCAAGGAAACGGTGTCTGGGCAGGGATCTGGCCACAGCCATCAACCAGACTAGCCAGGGCACTGCCGGGACGAGGATCAAATGGAGAAACACTGGCAGGGCGACAGCTCCCTGGAGTAGTGCCAAAGCTCCCTCAGGATCCAGCCATTGGTAGATCTGGATGGAGAGCACCGCGGACGCCAGTAGCTGGAACGGAATTCTGGATCTGCGCACCTGTTGCAGCCGTTCCGGTTTCTGGCCGCCTGAATTTTCCATTCGCTGCAGGAGCCTCCGGAAACCCAGGGAAAGCAGCGCGTTGACCATCCATATGGCCAGGAGGAGGGTCACCAGCTGAGACCAGACTCCATCTATCCAGAGCACCAGAGTGCCGACCAGAAGGGCAGCCAGGTGGGGCAGAATCCGGCTGGCTTGCCATTTTCCCGGGGTGAGAAACCGTATCCCCAGAAAGGTTGCCGCTCCTAGAAGAAAGGCCAGCAGGAATATGGGGTTCTGGGGGAGGGGAGTTCCACGGACAGATAGCCAAAACAGGTTTTCCCTGCTCCAGAACGCCTGCGGGAGATCCGCAAAATTTTGCATCTGCCGGAGTATCCCGACATTTTTCTGGAGCAGCTTCCGGGTATCCAGCACGGCTTCCCTGCGCCGAAGAACCGACAGTAGATGGTTGCCGGAGGCGAGAAGTACCCGGCATGTGGCAGAACGTGCATCGGCTGCCTTTTTCTGCGATGCCAGCGAATCGCGCAGCGCCGTCAGGCTGCCGGGTTCTCCCGGGACCGGCTGGCCCAGTGCCTGGAGCGATCGGCCGATACTCCCAAGAACATCCGCCTGCTCGTGAATGCAGGCGGACGACTGCCGGACTATGTGCCTCACTTTGGCAGACCACTGTTTCAACTGGTAGGAAGTAGAGGGCGGGCCCTGCAGGTGCTGATGGATGTTTCTCAGGATGGCGGCGTTTTCCGTGAACGCTGTCCGCACATTTGCAGCGCTGACATTGCAGGAGAGGCTGAGAAGCTCCAGAACCAGAAGCAGAAAAATCTGGGCACGGTTCCAGATGGTGCCCATCAGGCAGCTCTCCGGTTTTCCGGCGGCAGGAGAATATCCTGCCGGTGCAATCCCGGGGAGAGACACGCTGGCCTTGGGAGATGCACGGGACATTGCCGTAATCTGGAGGAGGATTCTGTCCGCTGTCCTGCGGAAAAGTTCCGCATTACGTCACGATCGGGCATCCCACGGGATGTCTCCTGCGAGCAGGCTGTTCCGAGCACCCCGGTCTACTGGCCATGAACAGCCGGGTTAGCGAAATTTTTCAGGAACTCGTCCCGGCTGTTGCTGTTCGGAAAAGGAATCCCGGGTTCAGGAATCTTCAGAAAAGCGCAGAGCGGTTCCCAGCCCTGACGGATATCCAGAGCAAGAAGCCGGTGTGCTGGAATTTCCTGGGTTACGGTGTGGCAGTGCGCATGGTATCCCTGGAGAAGTTCAGCCCCGTGCATGTCCGCGTGAAATCCTGATTTTGCCGCTGCTCCCTTTCCCATTTCGAGGAAGGGACGAACGTCCGGGGGGGCCTGTTCTGTAGTCTGTATCAGGGGCAGGATGGTTTTCGAGAAACTTTCCTGCCATTGTTCCGGGTCACGTATGGTCAGGATAAATTTTGCCGCGGGATACACCGAGGCAAGTTCTTTCCAGAAAGCGGCGGTAGGCCAGTCAACTGCACAGGCATATCCACTGTAGACTGCTTCCCAGTCCGGTTCACCGCGAATGGCCGCGTTCCACAGGGGAACCTGCCGCGAGGGATCCCGGATGACTTCTTCCATATGGTGGCACGGGCCGAAGCCCAGGTGCTCCAGTGCGAGCTTTAGGGAAAGGGTTCCGGTTCTTCCAAGACCGGCGCCAATGACTTCCAGTTCCATATCCCCTCCTTAATGGTCTCTACGGAAATACGGGGCAAAAAGGCATCAGGAAAATTCCTCCTGGCGCACAAAATAAAGATCAATACGTCCGCTGGGGGCGGATTCTGCAAAGGATCAGTCCTGGCCGCCAGCAACCACCAGCCGCGCCCCCCTGGTCAGCAAGGGCAGCATAAGCCGGTTCAGGAGGGGCGGCAGTGCAACCGGTTTTAGCAGCATTTTGACTGCCATTTCGAATGGGTAGTGTTTCCTGACCCATCCGGACATGCGTTTCCGCAAATGGCTGAAATCCCCACTTCCAAACTCCTGTCCGGGGTTGCTGGTTTCATAGGCGCACTTGACAGCCAGATAGCTGTCCTCCTGGTCGGCCTCGCTCACTCGGCGCCACAGTTCCCGTAGAACCTTCCAGCGGGAAACCCGCTCTTTTTTCTGGTACTCGCGGAAAAACCTGAGAAAATACTTGTAATGGTGCACTTCGTCTGACCGGATGCGTGCGGCCAGCTGTGAGAGGACAGGCTCGGGACTGGCATGCTGGATCATGGTGTAGAAGCTTGATGTTCCAGTTTCTACAACGCAGCGCGACGCCATTTCCAGTGCAGGAGTGGGTCCAAGCAGGTCACAGCGGCAGAGAGGCGCATAGGCTTCCACAAAACGGGCATAGGCCTCATCCCAGCGAAATTCCGGCCAGACGCGAAGCACATACTCCCGCAGGGCCCGCCCATGCTGGAGCTCCTCCAGCTCCCATTCCTCGCCGAGCCAGGCGCTGACCGTGGCATTCTGCCGGTAATATTCCCGCAGGTTGCGGGTATAAAGGTCCGAGAGTGTTTCCACAAAGGAGGCACCGGCCAGAAGATAGAACCAGTCCTGGCTGCCTGCAATCCGGCCAGGTTCGATGTGGTCATATGGGATGTCCACAAGGGACCACCGCAGATGATGGGCGACGGGGGCCATGCCTGCCAATTTCCTCCCTGGTGTTTCCGAAATTTCCGGACGTAGCCGATATTCCAGGCCTACTGCCAGGCCCGGGCAAAGTTGTTGTGCCGCCTTGGGCGCTAGGGGCATTGGCTACCTGGAATTTGTTTCAGGGGACAACTGTACGACATTTTCCAGGAGACGCCCAAATTCTGTTCCTGCAGCAGGAGCTTCTACTCCTCTACTCCTGTCACTGCGCAAAAGTATAGAAGCAAGGGATTTCGCCCAGAAAGGGGCTCTGCAACTAAAGTTTCCGGGAACAGCCAAAGGGCATGGTCCAGGAAAACTGGCAGCACACGGATGCCGGATTTTTTCCCGAGAGACTGTGGCACTGTACGTGCTGTGGAGGACAGCAGGGGTGCTGCGCCGCCAGCGCGAAACATGCCCGTGGGAAATCCAGCCATCTGGTCCCGGGCTCGCGGGTTGCGGTATCATCCGCCTTTCTTCCGACAGGGTGAATTTACCGGCTGTGGCCAGCTGCCTGCATATCCATCCAGAAAATCCCCAGGCGCGCCTTGTTGACCAGGCTGTAGACATGGCGAACCGGGGAGGGCTCCTGGTCTGCCCAACCGATACCTGTTATGCTCTCATGTGCAGAATTGATGCGCGGTCCGCCCAGGAGCGCCTGCGGCTTATCCGCCAGCTGGATGTCCAGCACGACCTTTCGCTGATATTTTCCAGCCTTTCCCAACTGTCCGACTATGCCAAGCTGGACGACCGCTCCTTCCGGCTTGTCCGCCGCCTCCTTCCAGGACCCTATACTCTTGTTCTGCCTGCGACCCGTGATGTGCCCCGCCGGCTTTCCAGCCCCCAGAAGCGCAGCATTGGTGTGCGCATTCCTGGGGATCCCATCTGCCAGGCCCTGCTTGCGCGGCTTGGCGAACCGCTCATGGGGTCGACACTCCAGCTTCCGGGCATGGAATTTCCACTGGTGGATCCGGATGACATCTGCGAACGGACCGGCAACCGCGTAGATCTGGTCCTGCTTGGCCGTCCTGGGAGACGGGAATGCTCGACCATACTCGACTTCTGTGTTTGGCCCCCCAAGGTGCTCCGCCGGGGTGCAGGAGCGCTGAAACCACTGGAAGACACCGGCATTTTACTCTAGGTCGGTCAGTACGCCTCTGGTATACTCTGCCAATGCCAGAGATTGACAGCTTTCTCCGCCAGTTTGCGATTTGGGCGCTCCCGGTCCTTTTTGCCATTACGGTGCATGAGGTGGCCCACGGCTGGGTAGCGTGGAAGCGTGGCGATCCCACCGCCATGCTGATGGGGCGGCTGACCCTCAATCCCCTGCGCCACATTGACCTTTTCGGGACCGTACTGCTGCCAGCAGTCCTCCTGCTGCTTCATTCCCCTTTCCTGTTCGGCTATGCAAAGCCTGTCCCGGTCAATTTTGAGGGTTTGCGGGATCCCAAAAGGGACATGGTGCTCGTGGCCGTGGCCGGCCCACTGGCGAACCTGCTGATGGCGCTGTTCTGGACGGGCATCCTGTGGATGGGGTCGCACCTGCCGGGCGCGTCCGCCTATTTTGCCCAGCCCATGGTGCTCATGGGCCAAGCCGGCATTATCATCAATGTCATTCTCTTCCTGTTCAATCTTATCCCCATTCCGCCACTGGATGGGGGAAGGGTGGCAGTAGGGCTTCTGCCCCCGAATGCGAGCGACATGCTGGCCAGGCTTGAACCGTATGGTTTTATCATTCTGATCGTTCTGCTGTTTACTGGAGTGCTTGGCTGGATCCTCGGCCCGGCTTTTGTCTTCATCCGCGACTTTTTTCTGCAGTTGGGAGGACTGATATGAGCAGCACTATTGTCTCGGGAATGCGGCCCACAGGGCGGCTGCACCTGGGACATTACCACGGGGTTCTCAAAAACTGGGTACGGCTGCAGGATACCCACGAATGCTACTATTTTGTCGCGGACTGGCATGCTCTCACTACCCACTACGAGAATCCCGAGGGTACTGGGGGATTTTCTTGGGATCTGTTGGCCGAGTGGCTTGCGGCCGGCATTGATCCCGACAGGTCGGTTCTCTTCATCCAGAGCTGGGTGAGCCAGCATGCGGAACTGGCCCTGCTCCTGGGCATGATGACACCCCTTTCCTGGCTGGAAAGGGTACCGAGCTTCAAGGACCAGCAGGAACAGCTTCGGGAGCGGGATCTCGCCACATATGGTTTTTTGGGCTATCCGCTGCTCATGACAGCAGATATCCTGCTCTACGGTGCGGAACAGGTTCCAGTAGGAGCGGACCAGGTTGCCCACCTGGAGATCAGCAGGGAGCTGGCCCGGCGTTTCAATAGCTTTTATGGCCGTTCCCCGGCAGATGCCGCGCGGCTGGAGGCAGTTCTCGCGCAGCTGGGCAAGCGTATGACCGGCGCCTATGGCAAGCTGCAGCAGCGTTTCCAGGAAAAAGGTGACCTCCTGGCCCTGGAAGAAGCGCAGGTTCTGCTTGGGAGGGTGGCTGGACTGGATGCCGAAACCCGGGAGCTTCTTCTCGCCCATCTCGCAGGGAAGGGCCGCAGCATTCTCCGGGAGCCGGAGGCCCTGCTTGCGGATGCCGCCAGGATGCCAGGCCTTGACGGGCGCAAAATGAGCAAATCCTACGGCAATACCATTGGCCTGCGGGAACCGCCGGAAAATGTGCGCAAAAAGCTGCTGACCATGCCCACCGATCCAGCGCGCAGCGGGCGAAATGATCCTGGAAACCCGGAAAAATGTCCGGTATGGCCTTTCCACCAGGTTTATTCTGGACCGGAAACACGGGCCTGGGTCATGGAAGGCTGCAGCACGGCAGGAATTGGGTGCGTGGACTGCAAGAACACTTTGGCCGACCTGGTACTGGAAGACCAGGCTCCCATCCGGGAACGGGCAGAATACTGGGCCGGACAGCCGGAGAAACTGCGGGAAATTGCCTGGGAAGGAGCTAGGCGGGCCAGGCAGAAAGCGGAGGAAACCATGGAGCAGGTCCGCTCTGCCATTGGCCTTGATGCAGCCGCAGCCCAGAAACCCTGAGGAACCCGGGATCCAGGTTGAGGGAAAACGGCTGGAGCATCTGCCCGAAGGGCTTTATGTTCCTCCAGATGCCCTGGAAATCTTCCTGGACCGCTTTTCAGGTCCACTGGACCTGCTGCTCTGGCTTATCCGGCGCAACCGCATGGATATCCGCAACATTCCGGTTGCGGAAGTAACCAGCCAGTATCTGGCCTATCTGGAAGAGGCGCGTCACCGCAATCTCGAACTTGCTTCAGACTATCTTCTCATGGCCGCATGGCTGGCGGAGATCAAGGCCAGAATCCTGCTTCCGGTCCCGCCTGAAAACGGAGATGTGGATGTCGATCCCCGCGAGGAACTGGCCCGCCGTCTTGAGCTGCTGGCTGAAATCCAGGGCCAGGCCGGCGCATTGGACGCCCTGCCGCGCCTCGGTAGGGACTTCTGGCTGCCCGGTATGGTCGCGCACGAGCGTATGGCCGATCCACCCCCGAATACAGACTTGGCCATGCTGGTGACCATACTGCAGGACCTCGGCCGGCGCCGCCCCCGGTCTGCCGTTCCCGCTGGACACCAGATCGCCAGCCCGGCCTTCAGCCTGCGCCAGCGCATGGGGGAATTGCTGGCCCTCTGCCAGTCCGTCCGCCGTCCCCTCGGCATTCTCGAGCTTCTGCCGGACCGGCCAGACCGGATGGTCCTGGGGATTTCCCTGCTGGCTGTCCTCGAACTGATCCGCCAGCGGGCCCTCCGGCTCCTTCCCGGAGAGGATGGAAACTGGGAGGTTGCTCACGACTAGCGGCATGCAGAACCTGTCTCCTATCCAGGAAGCCATTCTGGCCATTCTGCTTGCCGCTGGCGCTCCAGTGGATCGTTCCCGTCTTGGATCGATTCTGTCGGAATTTCATCCTGGTGTCCGCTGGGAAGCTGCGCTGGAAGAGCTCTGCGCGTATGGCTATGGTCCCCTGCAGGTTCTCTGGACGAATTCCGGCTGCCATCTCCGCATCCATGCCCGCCACAGCGCACTGCTGGCTTCACTGGAACTCCAGAAACCCCGGCCACTCAGCCGCGCTGCCCTCGAAACGCTGGCGGTCATTGCCTATCACCAGCCGGTAACCCGTCCCGAAATCGAGCACTGGCGGGGCGTGAGTGTAAGCTCGGGCATTCTGCAGCAGCTGCAGGACCTCCAGTGGATTGGAACAGCTGGCACCCGGGACAGCCCTGGACGTCCGGCACTGTGGACCACCACACCGGAATTCCTGCAGCATTTTGGCCTGCCGGACCTGGGGGCACTGCCGCCTACTGGCCTCTCTAGTCCGGAAAGCACTACGTAGCACCCGTTTCTGTGCTCGATGATTCTGCTGGTCTACCGGAGAAACCACCTGCTCCCTCCTCCGCTGGTGGAAACCTTGGAAGGCCAGTTTTACCGGTGGCCCATAAGGAAGAATTTTTTTGATCTGGATGGCTGATTTGACCTTGCCCCTTTCCTAGCGGATATTGTCCAAACTCGGGAGTGGGCGGTCAGGGATGGTCTCCTGCTGGTACTGCTAGGAGTATGTGCTGTTCTGGCCACTGATTCCAGGCATGGGGCTACATCAACAAGGAGCTAGCGTATGGCACATGTGGTGATTTTGGGTGCAGGCACCGGTGGAATGCCGGCTGCGTACGAGATGAAGCAGGCTCTTGGGCCAGGCCACCGGGTAACCCTGATCAGCAGCAACGAGTATTTCCAGTTTGTACCCTCAAATCCTTGGCTCGGTGTTGGCTGGACCCAGCGTGAGGACATTACGTTCCCCATCAAGCCCCATGTGGAGAGAAAGGGCATCCAGTTCATTGCCCAGTCCGCAGAGAAAATTGATGCCGATGCCCGGGTAATCTACCTTGGGGATGGCAGCATGGTCGACTACGACTACCTGCTCATTGCCACGGGA